>JANPCT010000523.1:0-7699 GCA_031431095.1 Acidobacteriota bacterium
TCGCGGCGCTCGTCGCCGCGTCGCAGCGGGACGCCTGACCGCATGCGCGCCCTCTTCTGGGCCGACTGCGGCGCCGGCGCCGGGCTCGGGCATGTCGCGCGCGTCGCGGCGGTCACCGGGGCATGGCGGACCGCGGGGCACGAGGGATCGATCGTGCTGCCGGAACGCGCGGGGCAGCATCTGCTCGCAGGTGAGGACGCCGGACGCCCGCGCGTCGAAGCTTTTGCGGCGTTCGTCGCGCGCTGCGCCCGCGACAGGCCGGCGATCGCGCTGGTGGACTCGTACCGGCTGCCTGCATCGGCCGCGACCGAGTTGCGGGCGACGGGGGTTCGCGTTGCGGCGTTCGACGATCACGGCGCTGACGCGCTGGCGGCCGATGTCGTCATCGACGGCGCGCCCGGTGCTGAACGTCGAGAGCGGGTGCGGCGCCCCGGCGTGACGTATCTGCTCGGCGCCGACTTCTTCCCGCTTCGCCGGGCAGTGTCGGCGCGTCGAGTGGCGCGTGCGACGGCAGTCCGGGTCCGCCGGATCGTGGCGACCGCGGGCGGCGAGGACGTGCACGGGCGATTGAGAACGATGATTGAAGCGGCGCTCGACGCCTTCGACGAGGCGCGGATCGTGACGATCGCAGTGCCGAATGCCGCGCTCGAGGATCTGCCCGCGCGGGTCGAGGTCGGACTGATGGGATCGCCGCTCGACGACGCGCTGAGCGGCGCCGACATGGTCGTGTGCGGCGGAGGGCAGACGCTCGTCGAGGCCGCGGCGCTGGGGACGCCGGCGGTCGCAGTCCTTCTTGGCGAGGATCAGCGGGCGCAGCACGGCGCCGTCGTAGCAGCGGGCGCGGCCGACGGCGGCGGCGAGTGGACGCAGGAGACCGGCGCACTGCGCGGATCGCTGGTTGCGGCGAAGACGCGCCTCGGGCCCGCGACAACGCGGCAGGCGATGAGTGAGGCGGGACGCGCGCTCATCGACGGCCGCGGCGCATCGCGCATCGCGGCCGCATTGGCGAAAGTCCAGGCAGGACAAGGCGACGAATGACACATTTCACCATCGGCGGCCGTCGCGTCGGACCCGGCGAGCCGTGCTACGTCATCGCGGAGGCCGGCTCGAACCACGACGGTTCGCTCGACCAGGCGCTGGCGTTGATCGCGGCGGCGGCCGCCGCAGGCGTCGATGCGGTCAAGTTCCAGGCGATTCAGTACGACGAGCTCTGGGTGGCGGCGCTGGAGTCGGCGGAGCACCGCGCCTTCTACACCGCGATCCAGTTGCCGGAAACCTGGCTGCCGCAACTGGCCGCGGCGGCGACCGCGGCAGGCATTCATTTCCTGTGCTCGCCGACATATCTGCGCTCCGTCGATCTCATCCGCGCTGCCGGCGCACCGGGATTCAAGCTCGCCTCGCCGCAGGTCGTTGGCGACCCGCTCATCCTGCGCGCGGTGGCGGCAACGGGACTGCCGTCGATCGTTTCGACCGGCTACGCCGATCTGGCGGCGATCGCGCGCGCAGTGACGACACTCGAGCGTGGCGACGCTGGCCCCTTCGCGCTGCTCCATTGCGTCGCCGAATATCCGTGCCCGCCCGAGCGCATGAACCTGCGCGCGATGCAGACGCTGCGCGACAGGTTCAACAAACCGGTGGGCCTCTCGGATCACAGTCCGGGCATCCACCTGGCTCCCGCGGCCGTGGCGATGGGCGCGTCGATCGTGGAGAAGCACTTCACGACGGATCGATCCCGTTCCGGCCCCGACCACCACTTCGCGCTCGAACCCGGTGAGCTTGCCGCGATGGTGGCGCACATCCGTGACGTCGAGCAGGCCTTCGGCGAGGGAGGTCGCGATACCAACACGGCAGCGGAACGCGCGCAGATCGCGCGGCTGGAGGTGCGCGCCGTCGCGGCGCGATCGATCGCCGCCGGCGAAACGGTCTCGGATGCCGACGTGTTCTTCCGGCGCGCACCCGGCGGGCTGAGCGCGTGGACGTTTGGCGGCGGCACCGGCACCGCCGTGCGCGACCTGCCGGCCGGCACGCCGCTGTCGGCCGCCGACGTGCGAATGGAGCGGCGATGAAGCCGGGCGCGCGCGTCATGATCCTGCCGGCGGGAATCGAACAGGTGTTCGTGATCCGCAAGGCCAAGGCTCTCGGGTTGTTCGTCGTCGCCGTGGATGCGAACCCGAACGCGCCGGGTTTTGCCGACGCCGATGCCACCGCGATTGCGGCTCCCCGCGACATCGATCGCTGCCTGGCGATCGCGCGTCAGTACGCCGTGGACGCGGTAGTTGCGGATCAATGCGACTACTCGCTGTTCGCGTCGGCGTGCATCGCGGACATCCTCGGATTGCGGGCGCCGTCCGTCGAATCCGCGCAACTGGCCACGAACAAGCGCCTGATGCGCGAGCGGGTGGCGCGCGCCGGGCTCGCACAACCAGCGTTCCGCGCCTGCCGCACGTTCCGAGAGGCCGAGGCGGCGCTCACAGTCACGGGCCTGCCCGCGATCTTCAAGCCGACCGACAACCGCGGCTGTTTCGGCGTCTCGACCGCGCGCACCGCCGCGGATGCGAAGGAAAGTTTTTACGACGCGCTCATGAACGCGCACTCGCGCGAGGCCATCGTCGAGACGTTCCTGGAAGGAACCATGGTGACGGTGGACGGGTACTTCTTCGCCCCCGATCGTTACCTGGCGCTGGGTGTGGCGACGAAGCGCAAGGTCGGCGGCCGCCGCAATGTGGACATGGAAGTCATGTATCCAGCGGAGCTGCCGGAGGCGGCGATTGCGCGCGTGCTGGAGTACAACCGGCGCACCGTCGAGGCCCTCGGACTGTCGTTCGGCGCGACACACGGCGAGTACCTCGTCACTGACGACGGCACGCCGTACCTCATCGAAATCGCCAACCGCGGCGGCGGTGTCTACACCGCCCCGCTCATCGTCCCCTCACTGTCGAACGCGCCGATTCCGGAATTGCTGATACGCAACGCCTTCGGGGAGTTCCCGGCGCCGGACGGTGTCGACGCCGCCCCGCAGGGACGCTCGACGGTCCTGTCGTTCATCGACTTCGGCATGCGCGGAACGCTCGAGCACGTCGGCGGCGTCGAGGCGGCGCGGGCGATTCCCGGCGTGCTCGCCGTCCATCTCCTCACGCCGGTGGGCCAGCCGTTGCCGGACATCACGCACGGTCCGAGCCGCCATGGCTTCGTCATCGCGACGGCGGCGACGGCGGCGGCGTCGCGAGCGCTGGTCGGGCGGGTGCGCGACACGCTGCAGGTGCAGGTCCGATGAGCGGGCCAGACGCCGGTTTCCGCAGCATCGTCCACCGCGTCGAGCAGGAAGCGATCGCACGCTACACGGAGCGGCTGCGCCGGTTCGGCGAAGATGCGCGGACGCTCGGCTGGGGCTCGCGCGCGGACCAGTGGACGCGGTTTGCCGCGGCGGTTCGGGCCGCGGAGTTCGCGGGGCGCGCCGTCCTCGATATCGGCTGCGGTCTCGGCGACTTCCGCGTGTTTCTCGAAGAGCGCGGCGTCGCCCCATCGTCGTACGCGGGGATCGACATCAACGACGCGCTCCTCGACGTGGCGCGGCGCCGTTTCCCCGACAGCCGCTTCGAGCGGCGCAACATCGTGACCGACCCGTGCGCGGAGCCGGTCTGCGACGTCGCGCTGATGCTCGGTCTGGTGAACTTCCGGCTGCGCGATGTCGACAATTACGACTATGCCGCGCGCGCGCTCGACGCCGGCTTTGCCGCCTGCCGCGAGGCGCTGGTGATCGACATGCTGTCGGATCGGCGCCTGCCGGAATATCCGGCCGAGGACTTCGTCTTCTATTTCGATCCGGCGCGCCTGCTCGCGATGGCGCTCGAGCGCACGCCGTGGGTGGACGTCCACCACTCCTATCCCGCCATCCCGCAGCGCGAGTTCCTGCTGGTGCTGCGCAAGGCGCCGCAATGACGCGCGCGATCGACATGCACGTCAATCCGGTGTGGGAGGCCTCGGCCGACGGCCTGACCAGCCTCGCCGGCGCCGCCGTCGACTCGGCGTGTCAACGCTACGTGGCGCCGTTGCGCGCCCAGGGGGTGGAGCGCGCCGTCATGGTCATCCTGAGTGACGCGGCGATCGACGCGCTGCCGGCGCCGGCGCCGTCGTGGGTCTACGCGCTCGCGGTGGATTTCCGGAGGGACGATGCGGGGGAGCGGCTGGAGCAGGCGCGCAGCCGCGGCGTCGCCGCGCTCAAGTTCCACCCGTACCTCCAGCAGATCGTTCGGGAGGATTACGATCGCGCCGCGGCGCTGGCTCGCCATGCCGAGCACCTTGGCATGTTCGTGATGGTCTGCGGCTCCTACGGCACGCGGGCGCTGGAGCGGCACGACGGCGTGCGGCTGGCGGCGCGTCTCGCCGGCGAGGTGCGCTGTCCGATCGTGCTCTCGCACGGCGGCGGACGGCAGGTGCTGGACGCGATGCTGGTGGCCGCGGATGCGCCGCAGCTGCTGCTCGAAACCTCATTCTCTGTGCCATACTATGAAGGCAGCAGCATCGAGACGGATTTTGCGTTCGCCATGCGCAAGCTGGGTCCGGCCCGATGGATGTACGGCTCGGATGCACCGTTTGTCCCGCTCGAGCGCGCCGCCGCGCACATGCGCACGTTCTTCGAACGCCACCGCTTCGCCGAGACCGACATCGACCAGATCATGTACGGCACCGCGGCGGCGCTGCTGCACGGACGATAACTGATCCACATGCCCATTCATCCGGACCCCGTACTTTTCGAATGCACGCTCCGCGACGCCGCCTACTGCGTCAACTTCCAGTTCTCCGCTGAAGACACCCGCACCGTCGCGCGCGCGCTGGAAAGCGCGGGCTTCGATCACATCGAAGTCGGGCACGGGCTCGGACTCGGCGCCTCGTCGCCCCGATTCGGCGTCGCGGCGGAGCCCGACGAAGCGTACCTCGAGGCCGCCGCATCGTCGCTGACAACTGCGCAGTGGGGCACGTTCTTCATCCCCGGCATCGGCGAAGCGCATCACCTCGAAACGGCCGCGCGCTACGGCATGGACTTCGTCCGCATCGGCACCAACATCACCGAGTTCCGCGACGCACGCCCCTACGTCGATCAGGCGCGGGCGCTGGGCATGACCGTCAGCGTCAACCTGATGAAGACCTACGCGGTCGGGCCCGGGGCCTTTGCCGAGACGGTGCGCGAGATCGGCACCTGGGCGCCCGACAACATCTACATCGTCGACTCCGCGGGCGGCATGCTGCCCGATGACGTGCGCGCCTGCGTGCGGGCCATTCTGGGTGAGACGCCGTGTGACGCCGGCATGCACGCGCACCACAACCTGCAGCTGGCCGTCAGCAATTCAATGGTCGCTCTCGAAGAGGGCGCGCGCTTCATCGACTCGACGCTGCGCGGCATCGGCCGCAGCGCCGGCAACGCGCAGACCGAAGTGGTCGTCGCCCTGTGTCAGCGGCGCGGGCTGCTGCAGTCGATCGACTTGATGAAGACGCTCGCGGTGTCGGAACAGGTGTTCGTGCCCCTCGTGCGCGATCTCATCGGCCGGACGCCGGGGACGAATCCGGAGGAGGCGCACCGCGGCTCGAGCGACCTCGAGCTCGTCGTCGGGCTGGCCAAGTGCCATTCCTCGTTTCTGCCGATGATCTCGGCGGTTGCGGCCGAGACCGGCGTCAACCTCCTGGCGCTGGTGATGGCGGTGAGCACGCGCGACTGCATTCGTCCGACCGACGCGTTGTGCCGCGAGGAGGCGGCGCGCCTCGCCAACGCGGCGCGGTCGGCAGCCGAGGCGGTGCGGTGAATCCAGGGCCGTGCCCCGCGTGCGACGCGCGCAACGTCGAGCCCGCGGCCGAGAACCGCGCCCACATCGTCAACACCGGCCCGCGAGTGTTCGAGAGCCGGATCGTCAACGTCCTCTGCCGCGACTGCGGATTGATCTACAACGATCCGATGCCGACGGACGCGGAGCTCGCGGAGCTGTACGGCGCGATGGCGCGCGACCTGACCGGCCCGGCGGCGGTGCCGCGGATCATGCCGATCGAGCGTGAACAGGCCGCTTACGTGACGCCGGCGCTTCAGGGGCGGACCACGCCGCGAGTGCTGGACGTCGGCTGCTCGATGGGCGGCTTTCTGGCCGCCCTTGCCGAATCGGGCGCGTCGGTCCTCGGCGTCGAGCCGAGCCCGCACGACGCCGCCGTGGCGCGCACGCGATTCGGCCTCGAGGTCCGGGAAGGGTTCTTCGAAGAGGTGCCGCTCGACGAGGCGACGTTCGATCTGGTGACGCTGCGCTTCGTCTTCGAGCACGTGAGGGAGCCGCGCGCCATCCTGCGCCGCGTCCGGGCGCTCCTCGCGCCGGGAGGACGCGTCTACCTCGAGGTGCCGAACCTCGCGACGCCATTCGTCGGCCTCGACGACTTCTTCAGCTACGGGCATCTGCAGACGTTCACGCCGGAGTCCCTCGCTTAGCTGTGCGCGCGAGAGGGCTTCAGGGTCGAACGCATGGACGGGTGCGCGAACGCGTTCGAGTCGTCGCCGCACCCGCCGTCGGTCCGCGCGGTGCTGTCGATGTCCGACCTCGCCGAAGCGCCGCGCCCCCCTGTCGCGGCGGTTCGCCAGCATCTCTCGGCATACACGTCGGCGCGGAACGCGCTCGTTCGCCGGGTGTCGTCGGCGCTGCAGCAGGCCATGACCGGGCGGACGCGAGTCGTCGTCTACGGGGCCGGCACGCACACCGCGGAGTTGTGGCATGCGTGTCCGTTTCTCCAGGGCCGGGTCACCGCGATGGTGGACGCCAACGCGCGGCTGCAAGGCCATGCCTTTCTCGGGACGCCGGTCCATGCGCCGCGTGAGCTGGGCGGCCTCAATCCGGACCTCATCGTCATCAGCGTCCGCACCGCGGAGCGGCAGATTGCCGAGTACCTGACGGCGAACGGGTTCGGCCCCGTCATGCTGCGTCTCTACGAGGGCGCCGGTGCCGCGGCCGCGTGAGGGCGCAGCGGTCTCGCTGCGCGCGGCGCGTGCCGGCGATCGCGACCTGCTGCTGGCCTGGCGCAACGAGCCGTCGACGCGGCGGTGGTATTTGAATCCCGCGCGCGTCAGCCGTGCCGATCACGAGCGCTGGTTCGACGCGCGGCTGGCCGATGCCGCCTCGCGCATCTACGTGGCGGAGCAGGGAGGCCAGGCCGTGGGTCAATTACGGCTTGAACGCACAAGGCTCGGCGCCGAGGTCAGCTTCTCGGTGGCGGCCGCGGCTCGCGGCCGGGGCATCGGCCCGGCCTTGTTGAAGCGTGCCGTTGCACGCGCCCGCCGCGATCTCGGCGCCTCGCTCGTCGTCGCGCACGTCGTCCCCGGGAACGTTCCGTCGGCGATTGCATTTCTCAAGGCCGGCTTCCGCTTCACCGGAATCCGGCGCCGCAGGAGGACCGACGTGTACGAGTTCGAGTGTGCCACCGCATGACGCCGGAACGCCCCCGTCGCGTCCTCACCATCGCCGCGCATCCCGACGACGAGATCCTCGGCTGCGGCGCAACGATGGCGGCGCACGCGGCGCGTGGTGACTCGGTCAGCATCCTGATCCTGGGGGAGGGACTCACGTCGCGCGCGACGACCCGCGACGCCGCCGATCGGGCCGGCATCCCCGGGTTGCAGCGCGATGCCCACCGCGCGGCCGCGGCCATCGGTGTCAGCGACGTGACGCTGCTC
>JANPCT010000524.1:0-3479 GCA_031431095.1 Acidobacteriota bacterium
GCCCCCGTACCCGCAGCGGCGACGACATGTTGTACGCCGCACCGTCCGGCTCCAGCCGACTGAGAAACCACAGGCGCTGCTGCGCAAACGACACCGGCACCATTCGCGCCCGATCGGCCGCATCACGATCGGCGTCGCTGGTGATGATGGCCGCCGAGGAATTGGCGTCCGTTTTCTCAAACCCCGCCAGCGCTGCCGCCAGCTCCGCGACCGTCGGATGCTCGAACAGGATCCGTAGCGGCAGCTCGAGCCCGAAGTGCTCGCGCACGCGCGAGATCACCTGCATGGCACGCAACGAATGACCGCCCAGCTCGAAGAAACTGTCGAGCACACCAATCTGCTCGAGCTTCAACACGTCCGCCCAGATCGCGGCCAGTATCCGCTCCGCGTCATTTCGCGGCGCTTCATATCGTGACGCCAGCGACGGGCGCGCGTCATCGGGCGCCGGCAGCGCGCGACGGTTGATCTTGCCGTTCGCCGTCAGCGGCAGCGCGTCGATCAGCACGAAGGCCGAAGGGATCATGTGCTTCGGCAGCCTTGCCGCCAGCACGCGCCGCAACGCCGGCACCAGGAGCACCGCGCGATCAGCCTCTGCGGCCGCCGTCGTTCCGTCCGCCGGCAAGATGTAGGCGACGACGCGCGGGTCCCCGAGTTCGTCCTCGCGTAAGACGACGACCGTCTCCAGCACTCCGGTATGACTCCGGATCACTGCCTCGATCTCGCCGAGCTCGATGCGGAACCCTCGGAGCTTGATCTGATGGTCAACCCGCCGCAGCCACTCGATGCTTCCGTCCGGCCTGTAGCGGGCGAGATCGCCCGTCCGGTAGAGGCGGTCGCCCTGCCGGCCCGAAAAAGGGTTCGGCAGAAACCTCTCTGCGGTCACCTCGGGATGGTTGACATACCCGCGTGCGAGACCGTCGCCGCCGATATGCAACTCGCCAGCGACTCCGACTGGCGCCGGGTTGAAATGCGAGTCCAGAATATACATTTGCGTGTTCGCAATCGGACGCCCGATCGACACCGAGGCCGGCGTCGCGCCAACCCTGCACACCGCCGACCAGATAGTGGTTTCGGTCGGGCCGTATAGATTCCAGAGAGCGCTCACCCGGCTGAGCACCTGGTCCGCCAGCTCGCGCGGCAGACTTTCGCCGCCGCACAGAGCGCGGAGCCGTTCCGCGCGCATCCAGCCGGCCTCGATCAGCATCCGCCACGTCGCCGGGGTACCCTGCATCACGGTCGCGCCGGTCTCAATGAGACGTTGGCTCAGGCGCGTTCCATCGGACGCCGTGTCCTGGCTCGCAATCACCAGACGCGCGCCGACAATCAGCGGCAGATACAGCTCGAGTGCCGCGATGTCGAATGACAGTGTCGTGATTGACAGCAGGACGTCGTCCGCAGCGAGCCCCGGTTCTCCACGCATGGCACACAGCAGATTGGTCAACGCCCGATGTTCCACCTGCACGCCTTTGGGCGCTCCGGTTGAACCCGACGTGTAAATCAGATACGCGAGATTACTCGCATCGAGAACGGTGTCGACAGAGGTCGTCGGCTGACGCGCAATCTGTTCGGAATCCCGAGTCAGGCAGATCGCCCTGGTGTCGCCTACTGGCGCGACGTGCAAGAGTCGCTCGCGCGTCACCATGATGGCGAGGCGCGCGTCCTTCGCGGTGAATCGCAGCCGTTCGAGTGGATGCGAGGGATCGAGCGGCACGTACGCGCCACCCGCCTTGAGGACGCCTAGGAGCGCGACGATCATGTCGGCCGAGCGCTCCAGAAAGATTCCGACCGGCACCTCGGGGCCGACGCCCGCAGCCTGCAGATGGCGTGCGAGTTGATTGGCGCGGCGGTTGAGCTCCGCGTAGGTCCAGCCCTCCTCCGCACCGTCGGCCACCACAGCGACGGCGTCGGGCGTCCTCGCAGCTTGCGCTTCGAACAGGGCATGAATGCACACGCCCCTGTCGTACTCGACGTTCGTCTCATTCCACTCGCCGAGGAGTTGCCGCCTCTCGTGGTCAGGCAGCACCGAAACGTCGCGGACCCTTTGATCGGGGGCCACCACGATGCTCTGCAACACGGTGCCGAGATGGCTGAGCATTCGTGCGATGGTGGCTTCATCGAAGCGCGAACGATCGAAGACGATCTGAATGCTCAGCTGCGTTCCGGGCATCACCAGCACGGCGATCGGATAATTGGTCTGCGATCCATAGCCGCGATCGCTGCGCATCTGCAGAGCGCCGTCGGCGGTCTTCGTCGCGCTGACCGGGAGATTTTCAAAAATGAAAATGGTCTCGAAGAGCGGGTGATTCCGGGGTATTTCGCTCCAGCCATGGATGTCGAGCAGCGAGCTGTATTGGTACTGCTGCAGCGAGGTCTGGCATTCCTGGACGTGTTGTAACCAGGGGACGAGCTGCGACGACCATGGCACCGAGACCCGAAGCGGCAGCGTATTGATCAGCAGCCCGACGATCGATTCGACGCCGGGAAGATCGGCAGGCCGCCCCGCGGTGCTGACGCCAAACAACACATCGTCTGTCCCGCTGTAGTGGGCCAGAAGCAGCGCCCAGGCGGCCTGAGCGACGGTATTGAGCGTCAGCCGGTGCTGACGTGCAAAGGCCTGCAGCTTCTCTGTGTCCGCCTCCGACAGGCGAGTGCGCAGATCGGCGTACTGGTTACCCGGTTCATGAGGACAATCCGTCTTTCGAGCGACAGCAAGAGCAGTGGGTTCTGGAAAGCCGGCCAACGACGCCCGCCAGAAGCGTTCGGCGGATGCCGCGTCTTGCCGACCGAGCCAGTTGATGTAGTCGCTGTATTGGCGCGCGGTCCCGAGGATCGGTTCGCGACCGGCCACCAGCGCATCATAAGCGCCAATGAAATCCCTGAGGACCAGGGACCGCGACCAGCGATCGAGCACAATGTGATGCCTGGTCAGGACGAACTTGTACTCCTGATCGGCGCACCTGATCAGGGCCAGACGCATGAGCGGGGCTTGGCTCAAGACGAAGCCGCGTGCCCGGTCGTCCCTCAGGAAGGCGTCGAGTTGCCGGCCGCGATCCTCCGCTGAATGACCGCGCCAGTCATGCCGCACAACCGGTAGAGCCACCTGCCGGTGAACCGCCTGTAGCGGATTGTCCAGGCCCTCCCAGAGAAATGAGGTGCGCAGGATCGCATGCCTGTCGACGACCGTCTGCCACGCCCTTTCAAACACGGCGAGCTCGAACTCACCGGCCAGGGTGAACACAGACTGCTCAACGTACACGCCGGACCCAGGTGAGTAGATTGAGTGAAACAGCATCCCCTGCTGCATCGGAGACAGCGGGTAGAGATCTTCCAAATTGTCGAGTAATGCCGTGTCGTTCGTGATGCCCTCAACAGTCATGTCGTGCAACTGCTTGCCAGCGTTTCGCCGGCCCGTGCTCCATCGAGAGTTCGTTCGTCTCAATGTCGCTTTGCGCTAAGCTGCCAGATCTCCGAGACAGAGT
>JANPCT010000525.1:0-1872 GCA_031431095.1 Acidobacteriota bacterium
ACGCTCTCGCGAAACGACGCGATGATTGTCGGCATGGTGCGTCCGAGCGTGATCAGCCCGGCGGCCAGCACCGCACCAGCGCCGGTGTAGCGGATGTAGGCGCTCCACAACTGCTGCGCCGACATCTGGTCGATGCGCAGGCCGCTTGCCGGGACCGGTGGAAACGGCACCGTCATGTAGTTCCCCATGATGCTGAGCAGCGGCAGCAGCACCAGCCACGACAGCACGCCGCCCGCAAACATCACGCCCGCGATGCGCGGACCGATCACATACCCGACGCCCATGTATTCGGGCGAGATGTCGACGTTGAGCGTGGCATTGGGGAAGAAGCTGGCGCGCGACATCGAGTGCCCGACGTCGGTGCGGAAGACCTGGAAGATCCAGGAGACCGATTTCCACAGCGCGCCAATGGCAAGCCCGCCGAATACCGTTTTCGCCAGCGCCCCGCCGCGTTCACCTGCCACCAGGACGTCCGCGCAGGCGGCGCCTTCGGGGTACGGCAGGACGCCGTGCTCCTTGACGATGAGCGCCCGGCGGAGCGGCACCATCATCAACACGCCCATGATCCCGCCGGCAAAGGCGAGCATCAGGATGCGGAAGTAGCTGAAGAATCCAGGGCCATACGGCGCCAGGAAAATCAGCGCGGGAATCGTGAACACGACGCCGCCGGCGACGGACTCTCCCGCCGAGCCGATGGTCTGGACGATGTTGTTCTCGAGGATGGTGGACCCGCCGAATTTCTTCAGCACTGAAATGGCGAGCACCGCGATTGGAATGGACGCGCTGACGGTCAGGCCGGCGCGCAGCCCCAGGTAGACGGTTGATGCCCCGAAGATGAGCCCGAACAACACGCCGAGCCCAACGGCCTTGACCGTGAACTCCGCGGGAGACTGGCTGGGCGGGACGTAGGGCTGAAAGGACCCTGTCGGAGGCGTCGGCGTCGGCGTATGGGCCATAGGCGGTGATATTACACCGCGCTGCATATACTGAGCTTGTGACCCGGGAGCACAAGGCCGAACCCGAAACGCGTCCGCGCGCGTTGACCGATCCGGTTTCCGAATTGACGACGAACCGGTTGTCGGTGTACCTGCGGTGTCTCAATGCGCTGGACGCGGCGGGCGTCCGCACGATTTCGTCGCAGGCGCTGGCGCAGCAGTTTCACCTCAACGCGGCGCAGATCCGGAAAGATCTCGCCTACTTCGGCGAGTTCGGCGTGCGCGGCATCGGCTACTACGTCAAGGAACTGCGGCGGCACCTCCGGCAGATCCTCGGTCTCGATCGCGGCGTCAGGGTCGCGATCGTCGGCGCCGGCAACCTCGGCATGGCGCTCGCCGATTACGGCGGTTTTCGCGACGATGGGTTTGAAATCGTCGCGCTGTTCGACACGCTGAAAGAGAAGATCGGCCGGCGGTCGCGCGGCGGCGTGCTGATCCACGATATTCGTGACGTGAAGCGGATCGTCAAGCGCGAAGGGATTGGCATCGCCGTGATCGCGGTGCCAGCCGATGCGGCGCAGGGCGCCGTGAATCTCGCTGTCGGCGCGGGCGTCAAGGCCATCCTGAATTTTTCACCCGGTGCGTTCAGCGTGCCGCGCGGCGTCAAACTGAAGAACATGGACCTGACGGTGTCGCTCGAGGGGCTGTCATTCTTCCTGGTGCAGGGCGAAACAAGTGAGTAAAGCGAAACGATCGGCGCGGGATACGGCGGCCACGGCCCTCACGCACCTCGGCGCCGACGGCCGGATCCGGATGGTGGACGTCGGGGCCAAACCCGTCACCGCGCGCGAAGCGGTCGCGCAGGGTCACATCACGATCTCGACGGAAGCGCTGGCCCGGATCCGCGCCGGCGGCATGAAGAAGGGCGATCCCCTCG
>JANPCT010000526.1:0-2460 GCA_031431095.1 Acidobacteriota bacterium
CGCCCACGTCGAGAGCGGCTCCGAAGAGAGACCGTATTTCCGCTCCAGCAGAAAATTCCGGTAGAAGACGAATGGCAACGACAGCAGCTCCCATCCGAGCGCGATCGCGGCGACGAAGATGACGATCGACAGCGGCCGCGCCAGTGGCGGCTGCAATGTGCCGGCGGCGGTGCGGACCTGCGCGGCCAGCGCTGACGACGCGCCCGTCGCGAGCAGGCTCAACAGCCAGGCGCCGCCCGCCGCTGTCGCGGCAACGGACGCCCAGCGCCGCGACCGATGGTAGCGGGCCGCCCTGTCCTCATTCATCGGCCCTAGTTCATCTGGACGGAAATCAATTTCGAGACACCGGGCTCCTCCATCGTCACGCCATAGAGCCGGTCGGCAATCTCCATCGTCTTGCGGTTGTGGGTGATGAGGATGAACTGCGTGTGCTCCCCCATGCCCTGGAGCATCTCCACGAACCTGCCGATGTTGGCATCGTCGAGCGGCGCGTCGATCTCGTCGAGAAGGCAGAACGGGCTGGGGCGGTACTTGAAGATCGCGAACATCAGGGCCATCGCGGTCAACGCTTTCTCGCCGCCGGACAGGAGCTGGATGCTCTGCAGCCGCTTCCCCGGGGGGGAGGCGATGATGTCGATGCCGCTCTCGAGGGCATCGCTCTCGTCGAGCAGGACCAGTCCGGCCTTCCCGCCGCCGAAGAGCGTGGTGAAGGTGCCTGCGAAGTTCTGGTTGATGATCGTGAAGGCTTCCTGGAACCGCTCGCGGGTGGTCTTGTCAATCTTGCGGATGGCGGCGTTGGTGGCGGCGATCGAATCGACCAGGTCCTTCCGTTGAGCGGTGAGGAACGTGTGGCGCGACTCGAGATCGTCGAACTGATCGATGGCCATCATGTTGACCGCGCCCATGCGGTCAACCTTGGCGCGCAAGTCCAGCACCATCTCGTCGGGTGTAAGCGCCTTCGACGGCGACGCGCCGGCGTCGGCTCGCTGCTCTGGTTCGCCGGCGGTGACATCCTCTTCTTCCGCGGCGTCCGGCGCATCCTCCACAGCCTTCGGGCTGGCCAGCAGCCCGTCCTGTTCCATCTGTGCGACCTCGGCCGAGACCTCGTCGAGCGTGGCCTGCACGGTGTCGGCGCAGGAAGTCGCGAGATGGCCCAGATCGGATTCGGCGGTCGCGCGCTGCACGTCGAGCTGCGACGCCTGCGCGCGGACGACCTCCAGCGATTGGCGCGCCTCGCGGATGCGCAATTCCTGGGCTTCGAAATGTCCGCGGAGCTCCTGCGACGCGTCGTCGGCGGTGCGCACCTGATCGCGCAGCTCATCAAACCGGCGCACGTCCTCGTCCAGTTGCCGTTCGGAGGCGGCGACGGCTTCGCGCAGCGCCTCCCGGCGCGTTATGTTCTGCTGCAGCTCTCCCGAACGGGTGACGACGCGTTCTTCGAGCTCGCGCGCCGACTCCTCGTGGCGGCGCACCTCGAGAGCAAGGGCGCTGCTCCGTTCGACGAGGGCGGCGTGCGCCGCTTTCGCTTCTGCCGTGACGCTCGACTGCCGGGCGGCCGTTTCGCGGGCGGCGAAGAGTTTTCGCTGTGCGGCGGAGAGCTGTTCGTCGGCGGCGCGCTGCTCGGTCTCGATCCGCTGAATCGACTGGCGCGCTTCGTCCTCGCGCCGCTCCTGGGAACGGAGCTCTTCTTCGGCGCTGCGGCGCTCGAGTGAAATCTGTTCCTGCTTCCGCGTGACGCGTTGCGTGGCATCGCCAGCCGCTGTGGCCTGCAGTTCGTAACCGACGATCGCCTTTTCCTGGCGATGGAGTTCCGCCTGCAGGGACGCGATGGCCGACTCCGCGGCGGCGACGGTGACGTCGAGGCCGGACGTCTCCTCGACCATCCGCACCAGCGCGGCCGCCTCGGCCTCGGCGCGCTCGCGCAGTTCCTTGATCTCGCGCTTGGTCGTCAGGAGGCTGCGCGACTCGTCGCGCGCTCCGCCTTCCACGCGGTGTGCCCCGCGGAAGACCTCTCCCTCGCGCGTGACCGCCGTCCCTCCCGTGTCGCGCGCCGCGTCCCTGGCTTCGTCCGCGGTCGGCGCGACCATGACGTGGCCGACCTGCGCGCGAATCGCCTCGGCGGCGGGACCTGACAGCCGCAGCAGCGAGTCGAGGCGCGGCAATGCCGTCCACGCCCCTCGCAGGGGCCCGATCTGATCGGCGACAGAGGTGCCTGCCGCCGAATCACCGACGAGAAAGCCGATCCGCCCGGCCGCACGGTGGCGGACGAACTGAAGACCGGCCGCCGCATCGGCATGCGTGTGAACGACGACGTGCTGGAGCAGATCTCCCAGGCTTGCGTCGACGGCACGTTCGTATTCCTGATCGACCTCGATGTAGTCAGCCACCGAACCGAGGTGGGACACGGCCCCACCGGATTCCGCGAGAATCAGCCTGGCGCCATCACCGTATTCGGCGCGG
>JANPCT010000527.1:0-2333 GCA_031431095.1 Acidobacteriota bacterium
AGGCGTTCTACTGCCTGATGGAAGGCGTCGGGACCGCGGAGTCGATCGACACCGTGATGAAGCTCGGCATGAATCACCCGATGGGTCCGTTGACGCTGGCGGATTTCATCGGACTCGACGTCTGCCTCGCCATCCTCAACGTCCTGCACGGCGGGCTTGGCGATCCGAAGTACCGACCCTGTCCGCTGCTCCGGCGCATGGTGGCGGCAGGTCAGCTCGGTCGTAAGACCGGCCAGGGTTTCTACCAGTATTGACGGACGGGGCGCCGGCGGCCGATCTCGAGGATGACGCGGCGTTCGTCGCGCGCTGCCGATGCGTTATCGCTCCGTCAGGAAGACGAACGTGGGCGCGCTCGCCAGCGCTGCTCAAGGCACCTTGAATCCGCCACGGTCACGCCGGCCGAAGCGGCGCGTCAACCAGACCACGAGCGCGACGAGCGGGACCAGAGTGGCGAGCTCGATGGCGACGGCTTTCAGGTTGTAGACCCAGAACTCCGCCAGCCAGTAGCGCCGCGAAACGGCCGGAAAAATCTCCACCGCGGCCTTGTAGTACTCGCGGCTGAGCGGCCACAGCGCCATCACGCCAACCGGCGGCCGCGTGTCATTCCCCAGCCAGTCGAGCAGCACGTGCGACGACCACGCGAGCGCGACTGCCACTCCCCAACCTGATCGGCGCGTCAGCAGTGTGGCGGCAAGCCCGGCCGCGGCAGCCATGCCGACGCTGTGGGTCATGCCGCGGTGATGGCCGACGAGCAGGTCGAGATCCGGGGCAATCGCGACAGCCGCGAGGATTGCGATTGCTGCGGAGTCTCGCCGGGGCACGACCGCCCACGCTGCGGCGGTCGCGCCCAATGCGTGTCCGACTGGTGAGGGCACGCCGCACATGTAACACTTTTTGCGTGCCCGCCGCCACCGGCGTCCGGTGGGTGACCTTCCCTGTCATCCGGGCGCGTTACCGTTGTTGAAATGCCGTACCGGACAGGCGCCGAGAGGCGGCAGAATCTGCACGTTTCTGCACCAGGGGCGAAAGTGACACATCACGGCAAGTTACTGCAATGCAGTCATATACAGCGTGCATTTGACGCGTTTTCGCTTGACACTCCGGACCCGCGACCCTAGACTACGAAGCATCGACATTCCGTCTCCCGACATCCGTCCGAACATCTGAGGAGCTATATGGCAGCACCGGCAAACGACGACCGTAACGACCGCGAGCGCGCGAAGGCCATCGAACTGGCCGTCAGCCAGATCGAGAAGCAATTCGGCAAGGGCTCGATCATGCGCCTGGGCGGCAACGAGGTCATCCCCCAGATGCCATCGATCTCGACCGGCTCCGTCAGCCTGGACTATGCGCTCGGGATCGGTGGCGTGCCGCGCGGCCGGGTCATCGAGGTGTTCGGTCCCGAATCGTCCGGCAAGACGACCCTCGCGCTCCAGATCATTGCGCAGGCGCAGAAGACCGGCGGTATGGCTGCGTTTGTCGACGCCGAGCATGCCCTCGATGCGCAGTACGCGCGGAAGCTCGGCGTCCAACTCGAGAATCTGCTGGTTTCGCAGCCCGACAACGGCGAGCAAGCGCTGGAGATCGTCGAGGTCCTCGTCCGCTCCGGCGGCGTCGACGTTATCGTCGTCGACTCGGTCGCCGCACTGGTGCCGCGCGCGGAAATCGAAGGCGAGATGGGCGAAGCGCAGATGGGCCTGCAGGCGCGCCTCATGTCGCAGGCGCTCCGCAAGCTGACCGGCATCGTCTCGAAGTCGAAGACGTGTCTCATCTTCATCAACCAGCTGCGCGAGAAAATCGGGGTGATGTTCGGCAACCCGGAAACCACCACCGGCGGCCGCGCGCTGAAGTTCTACTCCTCCGTTCGCATCGACATCCGCCGCATCGGCGCGATCAAGGACGGCGACGTTGTCGTCGGTGGTCGCACCCGCGTGAAAATCGTCAAGAACAAGGTCGCGCCGCCGTTCCGCGAGGCCGAGTTCGACGTCATGTATGGCGAGGGGATTTCGAAGGAAGGGGACCTGCTCGATCTCGCGGTCGAACGGAAGATCGTCGACAAGAGCGGCACCTGGTTCGCCTTCGACGGCGAGCGTCTCGGCCAGGGACGTGAGAACGTCAAGCAGTTCCTGAAAGACAACCCTGCCACCTTCAAGTCGCTGGAGTACAAGGTGCGCAAGGAACTCGGTCTGACGATCGACGAGCCGGCGGCGGTGTAGCACCCCTCGGCCGCCGCGATCTCCGCGCCGTCGAGCTGTTCTCAACGACACGTCACATCTGCGACGCTGCTGCACCGGCGGTCACACCGCCGCCCTACAGCAGCGTCACCTTGATCC
>JANPCT010000528.1:0-6259 GCA_031431095.1 Acidobacteriota bacterium
GACGTATTGCGTTTGTACGAGCGATGGCTGCGAACGGGAAGCCCCCGGGACGGAAAGCGCCTCGTCGAGCAAGGGATCCTCCCCAACAGGTCAATCGGCCAGCGATTCCTCCAGTAGCCGCGATTCGTCCCCCAAAAAGGACGCCGGACAGAACCGAACGCCGTCCGTCCGGCGTCTAACTCCCCACGAGTGGTGAGAAGCCGGGTTGCAAACCTGGCGATAAGACGGTAAGATCCAGGGCTTCATAACTGGCAGATCAATTGCATAGAGCCCCGCAACATGGGTGGGGTCGAGAGACCGAAAGGACTGACTCATATGAGCGCGCAACAGGCGGCTAAAGACAATATGAATCGCGGGCGTTACGACGAGCTCAAGGGCATCCTCGAGGAACGCCGACGTGAAATCATGAGCGAGGTGCAGGGGCGGATGCGCGACGTGCGCACAGAAGGCGCCGGCAGCGCCGTCCAGGGAGTGCTCGATGCCGCGGAAAGCTCCGAGCTCGACATTCAGGACGAGATCGAGTTCGCCCTCATCCAGATGAAGGCGGAGACGCTGGCGAAAATCGAAGAGGCTCTGCGGCGGCTCGAAGAGGCCACCTACGGGTACTGCTTCGAGTGCGGCGAAGAGATCAGCGAGCGCCGGCTGCGCGCGCTTCCGTTCGCGGTCCGCTGCAAGGACTGCGAAGAGGCCCGTGAGATCAAGCAGCAGCGCGACCGCCTGATGGCGCAGCGCCGCGGCGCGGCGTCGCTCTTCATCGACATGCAGGGCTGACGCGGATCGGGTAATCTTCGCACTGGGTAATCGGGTAATCGGGTAAAGATGTCCTGGTCACCCGGTTACCCTTTTTTTTCAAGCCCCATGACCGATCACGCAGACACGCCTGTCGCTCCAGAGCCCGGCTTCGAGACTGAGCGGTCGTTCGTCATCCCGTCCGAGCTGCCGGTCCTGCCGCTTCGCGACACCGTGCTCTTTCCCAATTCCTTCATGCCGCTCGCGGTTGCGCGTGAGGCGTCGGTGCGGCTGGTCGAAGAGGCGAACGCGTCCGGCAAGTTGATCGGCGTGTTCACCCAGCGGGAGGCCACCGTCGAGGAGCCGATGCAGGAGGATCTGTATCCGGTCGGCACCGCCACGCACATTCACAAGATGTTCAAGCTGCCCGACGGCAGCCTGCGGCTGATCGTGCAGGGCGTCGAGCGCATCACGCTCGAGCGGATCGTCCAGGCGCGCCCGTTCCTGCGCGCCGCCGTGACGGCTGCTCCCGATGAGCGCCGCGATGAGGATCATCTCGAGATCGACGCGCTCCAGCGCAACATCAAGAGCAACTTCCAGCAGGTGGTGTCGTTGTCGCCGCTGCTGTCCGACGATCTGCAGACGCTCGCGGCCAACATCACGGACTCGGGCAAGCTGGCGGACTTCATCGCCTCGAGCCTGGCGACGATCGGCACGCCGGTGAAGCAGGAATTCCTGTCCACGCTCGACGTCCGCGCCCGCATGGACGCCTTGAACAGGATTCTGATCAAGGAGCTCGAGGTTCTCGAGCTCGGCTCCCGCATCCAGTCGCAGGTGCAGTCCGAGGTCGGCAAGAACCAGCGCGAGTACTTCCTGCGCGAGCAGATGAAGGCGATCCAGAAGGAGCTTGGCGAAGGGGACGAGCAGGCCAAGGAGATCGAAGACCTCCGCAGCAAGATCGAAGCGGCGGGGATGCCCGACGGGGTCAAGAAGGAAGCCATCCGCGAGCTCGATCGTCTGTCGAAGATGCCGGTCGCCGCCGCCGAGTACACGGTGTCGCGCACGTACGTCGACTGGCTCGTCGCGCTGCCGTGGTCGAAGCGCACCGAGGACTCGATCGACTTGAAGCACACCAAGCAGGTCCTCGACGCCGACCATTCGGGCCTTGAAAAGGTCAAGGATCGCGTGCTCGAGTACCTGGCCGTCCGCAAGCTCAATCCCGACGTGAAGGGGCCGATCCTCTGTTTCCTCGGACCGCCCGGGGTCGGCAAGACGTCGCTGGCGCGCTCCATCGCCAATTCCATCGGGCGCAAGTTCGTGCGCGTGTCTCTCGGCGGCATGCGCGACGAGGCGGAGATCCGCGGGCACCGGCGCACCTATATCGGCGCGCTGCCCGGCCAGGTCATCCAAGGGCTCAGACGCGCGGAATCCAAGAACCCCGTCTTCATCCTCGACGAGATCGACAAGCTGGGCTCGGATTTCCGCGGCGACCCCGCGTCCGCGCTCCTCGAGGTGCTCGACCCCGAGCAGAACAATTCGTTCCGCGATCATTACCTCGACGTCCCCTTCGATCTCTCCGAAGTGCTGTTCCTGACGACCGCGAACGTGCTCGATCCGGTTCCGCCGGCGCTGCGCGATCGCATGGAAGTCCTGGAGCTCGCCGGCTACACCGAGGAAGAGAAGCTCAGGATCGCGGTTGAGCATCTCATTGCCAAGCAGGTCAAGAACCACGGCCTCACGCCGGAGCAGGTGATCTTCACCACTGCGGCGATCAGCGCGGTGATTCGCGGTTACACGCGCGAGGCGGGCGTACGCAATCTCGAACGTGAAATCGGCGCACTCTGCCGCAAGGTGGCGCGGCGGCGCGCCGAGGGTGACGAAGCCGCCGTGGCGATTACGCCCGAAACCGTCGTCGAGATGCTCGGCGCGCCGTCGTTCCTCGACGAAGAAATCGAGAACCGGACCAAGGATCCCGGCGTCGCCGTGGGGCTGGCGTGGACTCCCGCCGGCGGGGAAGTGCTGTTCGTCGAGGCGTCACGGATGCAGGGCGGGGGCACGCTGACGCTGACCGGCCACCTCGGCGACGTGATGAAGGAATCCGCGCGCACCGCGCTCTCGTGGTTCCGCGCGCACGCCCAGCACTACGGCGTGGACCCGTCGTTCTACAAGGATTCGGAAATCCATCTGCACGTTCCCTCGGGCGCCATTCCGAAGGACGGACCATCGGCCGGCGTCACGATGGTGTCGGCGCTCGCCTCGCAGCTGACCGGTCGTCCGGTGCGCGGCGATATCGCGATGACGGGGGAGATCACGCTCTCGGGTCGCGTCCTGCCGGTCGGTGGCATCAAGGAAAAGGTGCTGGCGGCGCGACGCCACGGCATCACCGAGCTCATCATCCCGCGGCAGAACGAAAAGCACGTCAAGGAAGACCTGACCGAAGACCTGCGCAAGGAGCTCACCATTCACTTCGTCAGCGAGATTAGCGAGGCCGTCGCCATCGCACTGCAACCGATCTCTACGCCGACGACGACACCGATGCCGGTGTCGGCGAGTCCCGAGCCCGTACCCGTGGTGTGAAGGTCGTCCACTCGCCGCGCTACGAAGTGTCCCTTCCCGGCCACATCTGGCCGACCTCCAAGTACCGCCTCATTGCCGAACGCCTGGGTTCCGTTCCCGGCCTGCAGCTCATCGAACCTGTCGTCGCGGCTTGGTGCGATCTCGCCCTCGTCCATGCGCCCGATTACCTGGAAAGACTGCGGGATTCCACCCTGAGTGACGAGGAAGTCGCCACCCTCGAGCTGCCCTGGGCCCCGGAAATGGCGGACGCCTTCCGGCTGATGGTGGGCGGAACCCATGCGGCGGCGGCCGCGGCGTGTGATGACGGAGCGGCGGCGCACATTGGCGGCGGGCTTCACCATGCCTTCGCCGCGCACGGCGAGGGATTCTGCCCGCTCAACGACGTCGCCGTGGCGCTGCGGATGCTGCAGCGCGATCGCGGCCTGCGCCGCGCCGCGGTCGTCGATTGTGACGTCCACCACGGCAATGGAACGGCGATGATCTTCGAACGTGATCCAGACGTCTTCACGTTCTCGATCCACCAGCAGCTGCTCTATCCGTTGTTCAAGCCGCGCAGCGATCTGGATGTCGGGCTGGAGGACGGCGCGGGGGACGACCGCTATCTCGACGCACTGGCGGGCGCCCTCCCGAGAGTGTTCGCGAGTGGCCCCGAGCTGATCGTCTATCTCGCCGGCGCCGACCCCTTTGAGGACGATCGGCTCGGCGGGTTGGCGCTCACCAAAGCAGGATTGCTGGCGCGGGATCGGCTGGTCTTTGCAGCAGCGCGTGCCGCAGG
Organism: Acidobacteriota bacterium; assembly: GCA_031431095.1. Lineage (GTDB taxonomy): Bacteria > Acidobacteriota > Vicinamibacteria > Vicinamibacterales > 2-12-FULL-66-21 > JAICSD01. The sequence continues at coordinate 4,082 of JANPCT010000528.1, forward strand.
GGTGCCCGTGGTGACCGTCCTCGCCGGCGGATACGCGAGGTCGATCGACGACACCGTGGACATTCACACCGCCACCATCGACGCGCTCTCAGAATGACTCTCCCGCGCACACGGTCAGCCGCTTCGGATTGTTGAGATCGGCCGTCCCACGCGCCATGGCGGCCGTCACTCGTCCGCCCAGATCCAAGGTCAAGAGTTCGAAAGCGCCCTGGTCGTTGACGACCAGGTGGATGACGTCGATGACGGGCGACGAGGGCTTCATGTTTGCCGGTAGACCCGCCGCGTCCAGCGCCTTGTCCAGCGACATATCCGATTGCTTGAAGGATTCTGTCGTCAGGACGGGACGGCCCGGACCCGATGCCGAACCCAGGGTGGTGGACGCTGCGCTGTCGCGGCCGACGACGAGCCACAGATGTGAGTCGAACGGCCGGTAGTTGTCGACCCGGATCGCCATCTGATTTCCCGCGAGTACGGGGGAGATGTCGAGCCAGCCCGCGTTGGCGACGTCCCTGCATTCGCGAACCCCGGCGACGCGGAACAGCGCGGGGATCGCCTCCCAAGTCGAGCCGCAACGTTCGAGGATCCAGCGTCGAGGCAGCCACGACGGTCCCCTCAGGCGTGAAGGTCGCCACCACCGCCTGATCGGGAGACGAGATGACGTCCCGACTTCCGTACGAGATCGCGCCGCCGGCCCATGCAGCGGCCGTGAGTGGTTCCGGCAACCCGCCGGTTCCCACCATTGCCGCCCGCCTGGCCTCGAGCCGCACCTCCACCCGTTCGTCGCCGGCGGCTTCCAAGGCATTGAGCCGGCCTCCGATCGATCCGATCGCGGCATAGAGAGCCTGCGGCGCGCCGAACAGCGCCATGCGGCCACCCATCTCCGGGAATGAAGGGCCGCGAAACGGCAACGCGCCACCCATCCCTGGACCAGCAATCGCGACGGTCAGATCGCGCGCCGCACTCGACAGGAATTCCTTCAGCGTCGTGCCGCGCAGCGCGACGGGTTCCAGGAAAAATCCCTCCCGTGCCAGCGGCGCACGAGCTTCCGGCAGGGCGAAGATGGGTATCTGCGCGGCGGCCGTCTTCTTCAGGAACGGTACATCCAGTTGGTGGCCGGTAATGTGGCGCCCGGCGGCGGCGTCCTCCCCGAACAGCTTGTACTGCAGCATCAGCTGTTCGGAAAACGCGCCCCACACGACAACCGCTCTGTCGGGTAGCGCGCGGAAGACCGCGTCCATGAGTGCCGTTTCGAACGTCCGTCTGTGGTGATCGTTGACGCGGTGATTGGCGGCGAACAGGGCTAGGGCGACGGCGATCGCGACTCCAGGGCCAAGCGCTGTTTCGACGCGCGGCCGGCTCGACGCCAGCGCGCCGATGAGTGCGGCGGCGGCCACCCCGGCGAAGATCCAGACCACGACAAAGACTGGAATCAGGAACACCTGGGGGTCGGCGATGTCGTACCCGAGCACGAACGACCAGACGCTGAGCGCGGACAGCAACAGGCCTGCAGTAATGGCACCCCGTGTGCGCGCCAGCAGTACCACACCAGCCACCGCCGCGGCCACTCCCCACATCGCAGCCTCTTCGAGCAGGATGCGACAGAGCAGCGCGTTTCGAGTCGTCAGCAACTCGCGCCAGCCGAAGTGACCAAATCGATCGTTGAACTGGCTGCCGGCGACGATGGGCACCAGCTCAGAAAGGTTGCGGGCCGCCGACTCGAGATAGGGCGGATGCAGCCGCGTGAAGTAGATGATCAACAGGTATTGGCAGAGACCCGCGATGATCAGGGCCGCCATCGCAGCGACCGTGCGCGGGCGCAGCGCCTTGCGCCAGTCGGTGAGCACGACGAGCGCGACGAGTCCGGGGGCGAACATCACGACCGTCAGGTGATTGCCCACCGCCAGAGCGGCGATCAGTACTGCAGCCAGCAGATCCCGGGTGCGCCGCGTCTGCGTCCAGCGAACCGCACAACACAGCGTCGCCAGAAGCAGTGCCGTCGCCAGCGTGTAGACCTCGGCGACGATCGCCTGGGACCAGAACTCGCGTCCGAACGCCAGTCCGAAACCGGCCGCCATCCCGGCCCACGTCCGGCCGGTCAGCCGCGACACGAGCAGCACCATCAAACCGGCGGCGACGGCACCTAGGAACGCGGACATGAAGTTGATGCGGTAGGCGAGC
>JANPCT010000529.1:0-1859 GCA_031431095.1 Acidobacteriota bacterium
GCCGTCGCGGGCGGTGCCCGCCGCGACCATCGCGCGGGCGGCTTCCATGTCGAGCGACGAACACGTATTGCCGTCGCCGTCGAATACGCCCGCAGTCTTGCCGGCGATGATCAGCCGGCCCGCCCCGGCGCCGCGGGCCAGATGCGCGGCGAGCGTGTCGGCGTTGACGTTCAGCAGGGCGCCGTCGCCAGCGACGCCGACGCTCGCCACCACGGGCACGTAGCCGAGCGCCATCAGGTCGGTCAGCAACCGGACCGGCGCGTCCTGGCGCGGAATCCCGACGAGTCCGAGATCCGCCAGCGTCCCGGCGGCAGTCTGCAGGGCCGGCGCGAGCGTGGCCAGCCCGAGAGACGTATCGGCTCCCGTCAACCCGACGGCTTTGACGCCCGCGGTGCCCAGCACCGCCACGAACGCGGTATTGATGCGTCCCGCAAGCACGGCCACCACTGTCGCGAGCGTGTCTTCGTCCGTCACCCGCAATCCATCGACGAAGCCAGGCGTCTTGCCGCGCGCCTTGAGATCCGCGTCAATGGCGCGGCCGCCGCCGTGCACCACCGTGAGCGGTCCGGCCGCCGCGAGGGTCGCGATTCCCGCAGCCGCGCGGCGCATCGCCGCGGTGTCCTCGAGCAGCTCCCCGCCAAGCTTGAGGATCGTCGTCAATTGAGCCCCAGCCGTTCGTCGAAGCCGAAGGCGACGTTGAAGTTCTGGACCGCCTGGCCGGCCGCACCCTTGACCAGGTTGTCGATGCAGACCACCAGGACGAGCTGCCGCGTGGCCGGGTTCAGCTTCCAGCCGATGTCGCAGAAATTCGTGTGCGCGACGTGCTTGATCTCCGGCAGATCGGCTCCGGTCAGCCGCACGAACGGCGCGGTGTCGTAGGCCTCGTGCAGCGCTGACGCGATCGCCGGCTCGTCCACGCCGGGAGCGAGGGTCGCGTAAATCGTCTCGAGGATGCCGCGATCGATCGGAAGGAGGTGCGGCACGAACGTCACCGGCGTGTCGAGTTCCTGCTCGATTTCAGCGGCGTGCCGGTGATTGAAGACGCCGTACGCCGAAAGGCTCCCGTGGCATTCACTGAAGTGTGTGCGCTCGGTCGGCGTTTTCCCGGCGCCCGAGACGCCCGACTTCGCATCGATGATGATCGGCTGGCCGATCAGACCGGCTTTCAACAGCGGCTGGAGTGCGAGGATAGCCGCGGTCGGGTAGCACCCCGCACAGGCGACCAGGGTTGAATCGCGCAGCAGGTCGCGGTTCCGCTCGGTCAGGCCGTAGACCACGGAGGCCGGCTGCTCGAGAGTCTGCGGATACCAGCGCTGTCGCAGTGCCGTGTCGCGGAGCCTGAATGCGCCCGACAGATCGAACACGCGTTTGCCGCGCGCGAGCAGCATCGGCGCGACCTCGGCGGCGGCGTGCTCGGGCAACGCGAGAAACACCGCGTCGGTCCCCGCCGCGAGCGCCTCGAGATCGAGGCCGTCAACCGTCGCGTCCCACAAGCTCTTCAGTGCCGGAAGACGCCGCGGCAGCGCGCCCGGGGACCCCATAGCCGCCGCGATCTGCACGCCGGGATGGCGGCCCAGGAGGCGGAGCAGTTCCACGCCGGTGTAACCGGTGGCTCCTGCGACTCCGACTCTCACTGTCCGCGCATAACTATTCATCAGAATGTTTGAATATACATAACTTCCGCTGCCCAGTCAACAGAAATACAGCTGGGGCTTATGCATAATGTGTATAATCGACGTTCGGTTTGGGATATTTATGAAGTCGTTCAGGCAGTCACTGGTGCTCGAGCTGGTTGATCGTGAGCCTGTCTACAGCCAGGAGCAACTGCGCGCGCAGCTCAAAGTGCGCGGGATCGAGGT
>JANPCT010000530.1:0-4657 GCA_031431095.1 Acidobacteriota bacterium
GGCACGGCGGCGTCGGCGCCTTGGTTTCCCAGCCAAGTGCGCACGGAAAAGGGCCCCAGGTAAGAAAGGGCGCCGCCCATCACGTAGGGGCGGAGCGAAAATTCCAGCACATCCATGGGGGCCGAGGCGCCCGAGTAAAGCAAGCTGCCGTGGCGTGAATCGCCGAAGCGCCGCGCGTAGCGCCCAAACGTCAGCTCGGAAAACCCATAGCCCACTTTTGCGTAGGCTTCCTGCAAATAGAACCGCCCCAAAACAGCGCCGCTGGCGTCGTAGCCCGCGTAAAACCCGGGCGTGGCCGCCGCGGAGTAGCCCCAAAGCTCGCCCCCGGATCGACCCGAAGCGAAAAGTTCATTGGAAAGATTAAAGCCATTGGCGTCGGGGCGGTTTTGGCGAAGCGGGAAAGTAGGCCAGAGCGAGGCGGGAATGCCCACCAGCGAAACCCGATCGTCTTGGGCGGTAAATCCGTCACTACGAAATTCGAGAGGCACCGCGGGCCTCAGCAGAATTTGCCGTTCGTCGAGCAGCCACTCGGGAGCGTGGCAGCGGGTGGCTTCGGCGTCCCAATCCAACGCCGCGCGCACATCGAAAACCGATTGGGGACCTAGGGCGCGCAATGTTGGGTAGGCACAACCTAGCGCCTCGAGTTTTTCTACATTGTCGTAGGCGCTACTATACGAGGACAGATAAGGAGAAACCTCCGCGCGTGCGGAAAGGCACAAGGCAAACGCTATGGCCAGAAAACGGATCAAGGCGCCGCAAGCCCCAGATGCACCACCTGGGCCTCGCCTAATTGGTGCGACCATTCGCCCAAGAGCGGCAGGCGCACGCTGATGCGATCGGTGGTGAGTAGTTTCACTCGGCCCTGCTCGGCCGGGTTCAGCATGCCGGCCTGCCCCAGACACGCGCCCACCTGTTCGGCCAAAGCGTCCCCTCCGTGCACGAGTTCCACGCCGAGCGGCAGCACTTGGCGAAAGCTGGGTTCCAGCAAAGGGAAGTGGGTGCAGCCCAGCACCACAGTGCCGATTTCCAACCAATCAATCGACGAGAGATAAAACGAAATCACTTGGCGCGTGACAGTGTGATCAAACCAGCCCTCTTCGGCCAGCGGCACAAGCAACGGACACGCCAGCTGCTCCACCCGTACCGACGCCTCTTGCGCGGCGAACTCTTTTAGATACGCTTCGCTTCGCACCGTGCTTTCAGTACCGAGAACCAAAATGCCCTTGCCCGCGGTACGCGCGAGAAGGCGGCTGCGATGACAGATGACTTTTACCGCGTCTTCCAGTGACAGCACGCCCGCGATGTAGGCCGCGGCGACTTCGCCCATGCTATGGCCCACGACCATGTCCGGTGCGAGACCCCATGCGCGCAGGACGGCCGCGATGCCGGCCTGGATCGCGAAGATCGCGGGTTGCGCAACCGCCACCTCGCCGAGGCGCGAAGCCGCCTCCGGAGCGAGGAGTTCGTCGAGCAGCGACCAGCCGCTCTCCTGTTCGATGAGCGGCGCACAGCGCTCGATCTCGGCGCGGAACGCGGGCTCGCTGTGGAGAAGCTCGCGCCCCATTGCGGTCCACTGGCCGCCGTGCGGGGACAGGACCCAGACCAGCCGCTGCGGAGGCACGGCAGGCTCGCCGGACGCGATCCCGGGACCCGCCTGTGCGGACGCGAGCAGCGACAATTGCGAGACCAGATCCTGCGGCGAACGAACCAGGACGGCAGCGCGGTGCGCGCCCTCGCTGAGTCCGCTCCATGCGGCACGGCTCCACGCCGCGGCAGTGATTTCGGCCGCGCCTTCTTCGGCGGCTACGGAGAATTGCGCGGCAGCGTCGCGAACCGCTTGTGCGGTCGGGCCCGCGACGGGCACGAGCACGCTCACGCTCTGCCGCCACTCTTCGAGGATGAGGTGGCAATTGGTGCCGCCGAAGCCGAACGAGCTCACACCGGCGAGCACGGCGCGATCGCGCCGCGGCAGCGGCGTCGTCGAGGACTGCACGGTCAGATGCAATCCGGCAAAATCGATGTGTGGATTCGGACTCTGGAAATGGAGATTGCCCGGAATGGTGCCGCGCCTGAGCGACAGGGCCACCTTGATGAGGCCGGCGATGCCAGCGGCAGCTTCGAGGTGGCCGATGTTCGTCTTGAGTGAACCAATCACCAGCGGACGCGACTCAGGGCGTCCAGGGCCGAGCACGCGTCCGAGCGCGCCGGCTTCGATTGGATCGCCGAGGAGGGTGCCGGTGCCGTGCGTCTCGACGTAATCGATATCCGCGGGAGCCACGCCGGCGCGCGCGCACGCAATCCGCAGCATCTGCTCCTGCGCCTGCGGGTTCGGCGCCGTCAGACCGTTGCTGAAGCCGTCGTTGTTGACGCCCTCGCCACGAATCACGCAATAGATCGAATCGCCGTCTCGGAGTGCCCTGGACAGCGGCTTGAGCACCACCACTCCCGCTCCCTCGGAGCGGACGTAGCCATCGGCGCGGGCGTCGAAGGCCTTCGAGCGGCCGTCGGGCGCCATTCCGCCGAACTTCGACATCGCGACCGTGCTGTCGGGAGCAAGCACGAGGTTCACCCCGCCGGCGAGCGCCATCGAGGCATGACCGCTGCGAATTGCCTGGCATGCGCTCTGGATCGCAACGAGCGAGGAGGAACACGCGGTATTCACCGCAACGCTTGGGCCCTGCAGACCGAAGGTGTACGACACGCGAGCCGCGATGATGCTGGTGTCCTGGCCGGTGGCCGTGTGCTGCGTGATCGACGCGGGAGCGCCGGCGATCAGGCGCGCGTAGTCGCTCCACATCGCGCCGATGTAAACACCGGTCTGCGAGTGCTTCAGCGTGGCCGGAGGAATGCCGGCGTCCTCGAGCGCGCGCCATGCGAGCTCGAGCACGATGCGCTGCTGCGGATCCATGTGCTCCGCTTCGCGCGGCGAGATGCCGAAGAACTGCGGGTCAAAGCGATCGATGCCGTCGAGGAAGCCGCCCCAGCGGGTGCTCATCTTTCCTGGCGCGGTGGGATCGGCGCTGAACAACTGCTCGATGTTCCAGCGATCCGCGGGAACTTCAGAAATGGCGTCCTTGCCTTCGATCAACAGGCGCCAGAACGCCTCCGCATCCGGCGCGCCCGGGAAGCGGCACGCCAGCCCGACGATCGCAATCGGCTCGTCCGCGACCGCGGCTGAATCGCGGGACACCGCCACCGTCTCGACGGCGGGTGTCGTCAGGTGACGTACGACCGCCGTAATCGACGGGTTGTCCCACAGCAGTGTCCGCGGCAGCGGCTGCTCGAGTAGCGCCGACAATTCAGCGGTGATGGCGGACGCCTTGAGGGAGTCGATGCCGAACCGGCTGAAGCGCTCCGACACATCGATCCGGCGCGGGTCGACGCCGACGCGTGCCGCGACTTTGGCGATCAGCCACTCGCGAATCTCCGCGGCGCGCGCCGGTGCGACGATCGTCACGGCGCCGCTCATGCCGGCATCGCCGCCTTGGCGCTCCCGGGAGGAGACCCCACCTTGGGCTCGACCCAGCGATCGAGACTGCGCCCGATGATCGCAGCGGTCCGGACGATGTCAGGGCGATACCGTTCGATGAGCGCGCGACGCGTGTCCGCGGCCATGGTCACCGTCCGGAACTGGCCGAGCATCAAGTTGATCGACATCGCCGTCGGATAGTGCACATCGTCGCGCCGGCGGCGCGGTTGCTTCGGGTTCAACGGGTTGCCGTTCCACCGGCGGCCCAGAAACGCCTGCACCCTGACCGAGCGCGGGAACCCGCTGAGGTTGACGGGGTCGAGCTCGGGCTCGAACGACGGGTCTACGCCGAGGAACCGATACACGCCGCTGACCGTGTCGGCCGCGTTCTTTTTGAGGTCGTCGAACAGCACGATGTGCATCTGCTCGCGCGGGAACGCCTCCTGGTAGCGGGTGATCTGCTCCGCATACAGGCCGGAGTTGTAGTAGAGGAACGCGTGATACAGCAGGTTCCAGCGCTCGATGAATTGCGCGTTGCCCAGGCGCGAGGCTTCGCGCGCCAGCGCTTTCTCGAAGGTCGGTGCGTCTTCAATGCCCCAGCAGCAGATATAGCGATACAGCGAGTAGGCGCGTTCCGCGGGATTGCGCAGGATGATCAGGATCTTGGCGTTCGGGTAGCGCTGGCTGATCCGGCGCGCACTCTCCGGCGAGACCAGGTAGTTCGTCGAACCGTCGCCCACCGCCGCCCTGCCGCGCCCTTTCGAGAACAGACTCAGGTAGGCGTCGAAATCGCGATAGCGGGCAGCCCAGGGCGCGGTCAGGTCGCAGAAATGCGAAGGTTCTTTTCCCGCCAGCGTCGCCGGCATGAAAATCTCGGGGTGGGACCGCAGGTACTCGTACATCGACGTGGTGCCAGACCGCGCCGCCCCTACCATGAAGAAGTTGGGCTCCACAACCTGACTCATCGGAATGCCTCGAAGCGCGCAACACCGCGCGCGGATGCGACCGGCGCAATCCGCACCCGCCCGCCGCGCCCCACCATCTGCGACAGCGCAAGCGCCGTCACCTGCACATCGTCCTGGTCGCGACGGGCCGCCTGGACGCAGACGAGGTCCGCCGGCGCCGTCCATCGGCGCACGATGGGCCCCAGCATCGGGTGCGCGCCGATTTCGAGAAACGTGCGAAAGC
>JANPCT010000531.1:0-1768 GCA_031431095.1 Acidobacteriota bacterium
CTTCGCGGCCACGATATGGCGGCCGCTAAGGTGGCCGCTAAGGTGGCCGCGCCGGTCGCATGAGCACCGCTGCGGCTCCCGTCGTGCCGGCGCCCCTCTACTTCGGCCCGGCCGGCGAGCTCTTTGGCGTTTACCACGCTCCCGACGCCGCGCCGCGCCGGGCGGGGGCGATCGTGTTGTGCTATCCAGGCGGACACGAATATCTTCGCGTCCAGCGCTCGTTCCGCAATGCCGCGGCGTCGCTGGCGCGACTCGGATTCCCTGTCTTCCGATTCGACTACTCCAATACCGGCGACTCCGCCGGGGACGGCGCGTCTGCGGATCTCGCGTGCTGGCGGCGCGATCTCGGCGCGGCGATCGCCGAGGCGAAGCGGCTGTCAGGATCAACGCGCGTCGCGCTCGCCGGTCTCCGCCTCGGTGCATCGCTCGCTTGGATGGAGGCGTCGAGCCGCGACGACGTCGATGCGGTCGTCGCATGGGATCCAATCATCGACGGCGCCGCCTACGTGGAGGAGTTGTTCGCGCTCGAAGGGCGATGGCTCGCTGATCCCTCGCGAGTCCGCAGCGCGCGACGAACGCCGGGGACGCTGCTCGGCTTTCCTTTCAGTGAGTCTCTTGGCGCGGCGCTGCGTGACCTGGACCTTGCGCCGCATTTCCCGAAGACCCGCGGAGCGTTCGCCGTTGACTCCATCGAACGTCCCGAACGCCAGGCCTGGCGCGCAAAACTTGTGGAGCTCTACGGACCCCTCGCCTGCGCGATTGTGCCGGCATTTACCGACTGGGATGCGGCCGCGGCCATTCATACCGCTGTTTATCCGGCGCAGTTCTCCCAGGTGCTGGCTCGCGTCTTCGGAACACTCGTGCGATGATCTGGCGCATGGCGTGGTGCGCCCCGCGGCTCCTCTCCCTGGTGACCGCCGTGGCGATCGTGGCCGGCTGCGGCGGCACTCGCACGACCCCGCCGTCGACTCCGACTCCGACCACTCCTACGCCGCCCGCGACTCCGCCCCCGACACCGCCTGTGCCGGGAGAACCCCCGGATGCCATTCCAGTCAATGGCAGCGAGCGGATTGGCTGGGACCAGCAGGACGAAGGGGCTCCGGTCGCCGCCTACCAGTTCGTCGCCTACGTGGACAGCAGGCCCACTTCGCTGCCGAGCCTTGCCTGCAGCAACACCCCCGGCCCGTCCGGTTACGCCTGCTCGGCGCTGCTGCCACCCCTCACCGACGGCCTGCACACGATCAAGATCGTCGCCAGCCGCAGGGTCAACGGCGAGCTGGTAGTGGGCACGCGATCCGAAGCGCTCGTGGTGACGAAAGGCAGCGCCGCGTCACAGCAGCCAAGTATGGACGGCCTGAACGTCGATCGCGCCGCGCCGGAAAAGCCCGCGGACGGTCGGATCCGTGATCAGGCCACACCGCGCCGCGAGGTTCGGTCCACATTCGAGGTCACGATCGTCGCAGCGGGGCTCGATGCAGTCTCCGATCTCGCTGCGCTGGCGGATGGCCGCGTGCTCATCGCGGAAAGCTCCGGCCGTGTCCGCGTCCTCGCCGACGGGCTCATGACACCGGCCTCCGGCACACTGCGGGACGTGGCGGCCGCGAGTGGCGGCCTCATGAGCATTGTTACGCACCCGCGCTTCGCCGCGAACCATCTGCTCTTCCTGTTGTATGCGGCGGACACGTCGCGCGGCGCCGTCTACCGACTGGCGAGAGGCCGCGAAGTGGGCGGCACGCTCGGGGAGATGGCGGTGATCGCCGACTTCGCA
>JANPCT010000532.1:0-6210 GCA_031431095.1 Acidobacteriota bacterium
CAGCCAGCCCCTGCGTGAGGAAGAACGCCAGGCATTCCAGCGTCTCATTCGGGTCATCGGTCACGAGATGAACAATTCGCTGGCGCCGATCAAGTCCATCGCCGGAAGCCTGTCGACCATCCTCGAGCGCGATCCGCCGCCCTCCGACTGGCGTGATGACATGCAGCGCGGACTCGCCGTCATCGCGTCGCGTTCCGAATCGTTGAGCCGATTCATGAGTGCCTATGCCCGGCTGGCCAGGCTGCCGCCGCCCAAGCTGGCACCGCTCGATATTGCCGGCTTGATCGACCGCGTGGCCACGCTCGAAAAGGACCACAACATCCGCATCGCCGGCGGCCCGAGGCTCGCGATCCAGGGGGACAGCGATCAGCTCGAGCAACTCCTGATCAATCTGATCCGCAACGCCGTCGATGCCGTGCGCGAAACCGGCGGCGCCGTGAGCGTCGGCTGGCAGCGGCTGCCCGCGTCTCCGCCGGCGGTGGAACTGTGGGTGGATGACGAGGGCACGGGTCTCTCCAACACGGGCAACCTGTTCGTGCCCTTCTTCACGACAAAGCCTGGCGGCTCGGGGATCGGGTTGGTGCTCAGCCGGCAGATCGCGGAAGCGCACGGCGGCAGTCTGATGCTCGATAATCGTGACGATCGTACCGGCTGCCGCGCCACCCTGCGCCTGCCGCTTCCCGCCGTCACGGACCGGCTGGAACTGGCGGGATAGAGTGGAACGGGAATGACATGAGCGAGGAACGGACCAAACCGATCCTGCCAGGGTCGGCAGGCAGCGACTACGAGCGCTATCTGCGCACTGACGAATTGCTGTCGTTGCAGAAGACGTCCGGCGAAGTGGTGCACCGCGACGAGCACCTGTTCCAGGCCGTCCACCAGTCATCAGAGCTGTGGCTCAAGCTCGCCTGCACGGAAGTGGAACAGGCCACGGCGTTCCTCGCCGGCGAGGGCGCCACCGCGGCCACGCGCCTGCTGCGACGCGCCATCGATTGCATGGAGCTGATCACCGACCAGCTTCATATGCTGGAGCACCTCTCGCCGCTGGACTACGCCGTGGTGCGGACGGCACTGGGACACGGCGCCGGATTCGACTCGCCGGGGTTCCGGCGGGTGCACCGGAGCTCGCCGCTGCTGGCGACCGCGTTCGACGCACTCCTGACGCGCCGCGGCGTCACTCTGATCGAAGTGTATGGCGGCGGATATGAGTTCGAGGATCTCTATCAGCTCGCCGAGCAGATGATGACGTGGGATGAACGCGTCATCCTGTGGCGGTTCCATCACCTCAAGGTGGTCGAACGGATCATCGGCGGCAGCGTGATCGGCACCCAGGGCACCCCCGTCGAAGTGCTCGGCAAACGCATCGACGTGCGCTTCTTCCCCAACCTCTGGACCGTCCGCGACGAAATCACCCGTCGCTCACCGCTCGGCGCCGACGGACACTCGAACAGATAGACAGGCTTCGGGCTTCGGGCTTTGGCTTTGGCTTTGGGGGACGCCTACAGCCCGAGTCGCCGAAAGCCGACAATCTAGCCAAGCAGTGCGCAGGCTTCGCTAGGCACCGAGCACTGCGCACTAAGCACGAGCAGGGTGCTGAAAAATGGCGCTCTCGGACCTTCACACACGCTCTCTAGAAGCACTGAGCACTGAGCACTGACCATGTGGCGGCGGTTTTTCCTCGATACGACTCCTGACTGGATGCTAGCGGCGAAAGTCGCGGTGCCGACCGCGCTGGCGGCCTGGATTGGCGCGCGCGCGGCCAGGCGCGCCGCGACCTATGCCATGGGCAGGATGCTGCGCGACTCCATCGCCACCTCGAGTCCACTGGTGCGCGCGCCGCTTCGCCTCATCGGCGTGGCGACCTTCAGCCTGCTGTTCGGGGTGCTGATTTTTCCCGCCTTCGAGGCCGCCGGCCTCCACCCTCGCGCCGGGCTGCACTTGCGGACGCTGAGCGCCTGGGCGTTTGACTCAGGGCTTCGCGTCCTGCTCATCGGCGCGGTGGCCGTCGCGTTCGTGCGCATGGTCGCCGTCGCGGTCAAACGGTTCGAGCACGACGTCAATTTCGGCACCGGGCTCGATGCGCTCGAGCGCGCCAAACGGGCGCGGACGCTGGGATCCGTCCTCACCACCATCACCACGGCCGTCGTCCTGTTGATCGCGGTGCTGATGATCCTGCGGGAGTTCCACGTCGACATCTCCCCCGCCCTCACCGGCGCGGGCATCATTGGCGTGGCGCTTGGCTTCGGCGCGCAGACACTGGTCCGCGACGTCATCGCCGGCTTCTTCCTGCTGCTCGAGAACCAGGTGCGCGTCGGCGACGTCGTCGCGATCAACGGCACCGGCGGGCTGGTCGAGGAGATCAGCCTTCGCACCATCGTCCTGCGCGATGAGGAAGGGACGATGCACGTCTTCCCCAACGGCGCCATCGCCACTCTGGCGAATCGCAGCATGAATTTCAGCTACTACGTGATCAATCTGCCGCTGGCGTATGGCGAAGACACGGACGCGGCGACGGCGCTGCTGCAGCAGATTGCCGCGGAATTGCAGGCGGAGGACGCCTACAAGCCGTTCATCCTCGAGCCGCTCGAAGTCATCGGCGTCGACGCGTTCGAGGAGCACGCCGTGCGGGTGAAGGTCCGGATCAAGACAGCGCCGCAGAAGCAGTGGTTCGTCGGCCGCGAGCTGCGCCGGCGGTTGCTGAAGGCGCTCGAACAGCGCGGAGTCGAGATGTGGAGCGCGCAGCGCACGGTGACGCTGCGGAACGCGCCGTAGGACTGGCGCCTGGCCGGACGCGGCCCGCGCGGCGCGACGGGACTTCAGTAACCCGAGGGGGCTGACGCCGAGGTCGTCCTGCCTTCGGACTCCTGGACGATCTTGACGCCGGCGCTCGCACCTACGCGCGTCGCCCCCGCCGCCACCATCGCTTTCAATCCCTCGTAGTCGCGCACCCCGCCGGCGGCCTTGACGCCCATCTCGGCGCCCACGACACGGCGCATGAGCGCCACATCCGCGGCGGTGGCGCCACCGGAGGCGAAGCCTGTCGATGTCTTCACGAAATCCGCGCCGGCGGCGCGCGCCAGCGTCGAAGCGGCAATCTTCTGCTCATCCGTCAACAGCGCGACCTCGATGATCACCTTGCTAATCACCCTCGCTTCGCGGCAAGGGCCGACGACGGCGGCGATGTCGCGTTCGACGACCTGCAGGTCGCCGGATTTCAGCGCGCCGATGTTGATCACCATGTCGACTTCCGTCGCGCCGTCGAAGATCACCCGCCGCGTCTCGTAGTGCTTGGCGTCCGCCGTCGTCGCACCAAGCGGGAACCCGACCACCGAGCACACGCCGACGCCGCTCCCGCGCAGCAGCGAGGCGCACAGCGCCACCCACGTCGGGTTCACGCAGACGGTCGCGAACCGGAACTCGGCCGCCTCACGACAGAGTTTCTCGATGTCCTGCCTGGTGGCGTCCGGCTTGAGCAGCGTGTGATCGATCATGCCGGCGACCGCGCCGGCGGCGCCGCCGGTCGCGTGCAGGCCGAGGCGGGAAGCGCCGGCTTCGAGCACGCCGCGCAGCCGATCCGGGCAGCAGTCGTACAGCACCGCATGACAACTGCACTGCGACGGATGGGTCGCGGCGCGGCGCTGCGCCCCCACCACCTCTTCGGTGATGATCTCGACGAGACGCTGCAGATCGCTCGGGTTCAACATGGGGCGCGCGGCGCTGTGTGAGGCGAGCCGTGGCTCAGAACGAATCCTCCAGCCGCTTGACCTTCAGCAGTCTCCGAATATACCGCGCTTCCGTCATCGGCGTGGCGAGCCACGTGTCGACGAGGTTGATGGCAGCGTCGGTTCCCGGCAGCAGCGTCGAGCCCAGTGTCATCACGTTCGTGCCGTTGTGCTGACGCGAATAGCGGGCGATGGTTTCATCCGTAATCATCGCGGCGCGAACACCGCGCACCTTGTTGGCGGCGATGGCGGACCCGATTCCCGCGCCGTCGATGACGATGCCGGCGTCCGCCTCGCCCCTGGCGACCGCCTTCGCCACCGCGGCGGCGGTGTCGGGGTAATCCACCGCGGCCGTGCCATCGACGCCGAGGTCGTCCACGGCCAGCCCGAGCGACCTGAGATGTTTCACAATCGCTCCGCGCATCGCCACGCCGGTGTGATCGCTGGCGATGGCGACGCGTCGGATGTCCGCACGCGGTGCGAGGTCCGCCGGCAGGGCCGCATCCACCGAACCGGCCGCCACGACGGTCACCCGCCGCTCGCGCAACGTGTCCTGCGCCAGCGGCGTCACGTGGCCGCCTTCGACCAGCTCCACCGTCACGCCCGGCTCGAGGAGCCGCGCGTCAGATTCGGTGATGATGTCGAATTTACGAATCATTGCTGTCCGTTTCCGGTGGCCGATCGGAGATCGTCCGTCTCCGGCTCAGAGTGGCGACGGCGGTTTTCACGAGGGCTGGCATGCGGCTACTGTTCCAGGACCGCGATGAACGGCAGGTTCCGGTACTTTTCGTCGTAGTCGAGGCCGTAGCCGACGACGAAGTGATCCTCGATGGTGAAGCCCACGTATTCGACCTCGACGTTGACTTTGCGGCGCGAGGGCTTGCTCAACAGGCACGCGGTCTTCGTCGACTTCGGCGCGCGCGCCTTGATGAGGTCCTGCAGATAGTGCAGCGTCAGCCCGGTGTCGACGATGTCCTCGACGAGGATGACGTGGCGACCTTCGACGTTGCTGTCCAGATCCTTCAGCACGCGTACCTGGCCTGACGAAGTCATCCCCTTGCCGTAGCTCGAGACCGCCATGAAGTCCATGGTGACGCGGTCGCTCATCGCGCGCACCAGATCCGCCATGAACATGAAGCCGCCCTTGAGGATGGCGACCAGATGGATGCCTTCGTCACGGCGGTAATCGCGCTCGATTTCGGCGGCGAGCGCCAGAATGCGCTGGCGGATGTCGGCTTCGGAGATGAGAACCTTCGTTGTAGCCATGGACGGTATCACCACTACTTGACGGCGGCGCGGACCTTGACGGCGAACGACTCGGCGTCGGCGAGGACCTGCCGCCGGTCGAGCGTGAGGACGCGCCGGTCGCGCATCAGCACCTTGCCATTGACGACGGTGGTGCGCACGTCGTCTCCCCGGGTGACGTAGACGATGTGCGACACCGGGTCGTACATCGGCGTTTGCCGCGCCGCACGCATCGATACGACGATGAGGTCGGCGCGCTTGCCGGCTTCGAGCGAGCCGATCTCGTGGTCCATTCCCATCGCGCGCGCGCCGCCGATGGTGGCCATTTCAAGCGCCACCGGCGCGGGAATGGCCCGCGGGTCACCGGCTACGAGCTTGTGCAGGAACGCCGCCTGACGCATCGCCTCGAACATGTCGAGATCGTTGTTGCTCGCGGCTCCGTCGGTGCCGAGGCCCACCGGAACGCCTGCCGCGCGCATCGCCTCGACCGGCGCGATGCCGCTCGCCAGCTTCATGTTGCTCTCCGGGTTGTGAGCGACACCGACATGGCGGGCCGCGAGAATCTGCGTGTCGGCGGCGGTGACGTGGACCGCGTGGGCGGCGAGAGTCCGCGGTCCCCAGAACCCAAGAGACTCGAGGAACGCCGCCGGCGTGGCGTGGTATTTCTCGTCGGACGCCGTCATCTCGTCCTTCGTTTCCGACAGGTGGATGATCACCGGAATGTGCAGGCGATCCGCCAGGGCGCGGCAGGCCTTCAGCGTGGCGGCGTCGTTGGTGTACATCGAGTGCGGCGCGACTGCCGGCGTGATCAGCTCATCGGCGGCGAACTCCTTCGCGAATCGCTCCGTACGCGCCAGCGCTTCGGCGGGCGTCTTCGCGTCCGCCACCGGAAACTGGATGATCGTTTCCCCCAGGACGCCGCGAAGTCCCGCGGTCCTGGTGACGCGGGCAATTTCCTCCTCGAAGTAGTACATGTCCGCATAGGTGGTGGTGCCGGACTCGATCATCTCGAGGGCCGCCAGCCGTGTGCCGGCCCGGACGAATTCCGGCGAGACCGTCTTCGCCTCCGCGGGAAAGATGTATTTCTGCAGCCAGTCCATCAGCGCGAGGTCGTCGGCCAGACCGCGAAAGAGCACCATCGGTGCATGCGTGTGGGTGTTGATCAGGCCGGGCATGATCACCGCACCGGCGGCATCGACCGTCTCGCGTCCGCGAAAGCGCGCGGCGATGCCCTCGGCCGTGC
>JANPCT010000533.1:0-4897 GCA_031431095.1 Acidobacteriota bacterium
ATCTTTGCCAAAAAGAAATTCACCGCCGGTGTGATCACACCCGCCGTGCGTCACAAGGCGCGACCGCCGGCCGGGGCCGGCATGGTGATCGCCGGCGGCACGAGCGGCACGACTCGCGTCGCCGCAGCGGTCATGCCGCCGGGACACCCGGGCGCGGGCTGCGGGATCGCGGCGTCGAAGTGCCGCTGCCACACGACGTAGCCGGTGTCGTTGTCGAGGCCATAGACATTGTTCGAACTGCCGGCGACCACCGACATCGGCACGAACAGGGTGACGCCGTTGGCAGTGACGCCCTGCGTCAGGCCGTTCAACTGCCGCGCGCGGTTGTCCAGTTTCCGGGTCCACTGCAGATCGAAGCCGGGTTGGGACATCGACTCGACCGAGATCTTTGGATCGGTGCGGATCCACGAGGTACGCTGGGCATCGGCGCGTGCGGTCAGCCACTCTGATCCGCCGCGCCCGACCTGCGCGCTGGTGGTGGCGACCAGTACCGCGACGCCGAAGCTTGCCGCGGCGGTGAACGTGCGATTGATTTTCAACATGGCTACCGTTTGACTCCGAAGCAATAGAGCGTGCCATCGAACGTCGCGATGTAGGCGCGGCCGTTCGCCACGGTCAGTCCGCTGAAGTGATTCCACGATTCGATTTGATTGCCGCTCGACCACAGCTCCTTGCCGGTCTGTCCGTCGAGCGCGTAGAGCACGGCGCGGCGCGACGTCGGGATGCGGCGCACCGAGCCCGAGGCGAGGCCGCCGCCGTAGACCGGGCCGCCGGGGTCGTTCCACGACTTGTCCGGCACGACCTGTGACGCATCCTCTCCCGCGGCATAGGCGAACACGACGCCGTTGGCGATGACGGCTTCTTCGGCCAGGTCCATGTCACGCGACATCCACGCGGGCACGAGCTGCCACTTGCCGGCCCGTTGCACGACTTTGAACGCGGCGACCGCGCCGCCGTTGCCGCGGCCGGACTCGATCGGCGCCTTGAACTGGGTGCTCGGGGGACCCCAGAAGGGCATCAGCACCCACTGCGTGCCCGCCGCATCCTGCCATGCGCTGAGGGCGCCCCAGACGCCCCGTCCGTCGAACGCCTGCGCATCGTTGCAAATCAGCGGCGTCGTGTGGAGGGTCGTGCGATGGTCTTCACCGCCAAGCGAGTCGCGGTCGAGCAGCCAGAGCCGGCACTCCTTGCTCGTGCCGACGAGGAACTTGCGGCCGCGGTAGTCGAACGCGACGGGCGTCGTGTTCACATCGAGGTCGCGCCGCCACAGCCAGTTGGCATTCGGCGCGCCGAAGTAGTCCGTGAGCTGGAGCTGCTTGGCCGCATCCATCTTCACCCCGACGATGCCGTTGCCGAGACGGCGGGTTGACGGATCGAACATCGCGTCACCCGTGCCGAGGTAGACGGTGCCGTCGGTGCCGATCGAGGCGCCGCGTCGGCCCCACAGCCCGCCGCCTGCGGGGGCGAACCCGCTCCCTTTGCGGGTGGCGAGGTCGAACGAGTAGAAGGCGTTCGTCAGGCCGCCGCAGCCCTGAGCCGTGGCGGTGTAAATCACGCCGTTGTGAAGATTGAGCGCATAAGGCTTGCCGCCGCCGGGGATGAACTTCTCCGCGGGCGCGACCTCTGTGCCGTCCGCAAGGTTGACCTGCCGCAGCCTGCCGTCCCAGGACACCGCGTAGATGGTGTACGTGCCGGGCGAGGTCTGCGCCATCGTCGGCACGGCGGTCTGTCCGGCGGGGCAGAGCGAGTCAGTCGATGGCCGCTGGTTTTCGAGCGTGTTGTCGAAGTGCCTGCGCCAGATCTGGGTCCCGGTGGCGACGTCGATGCCGAAGAGATCGTCGGTAACGCCCGCGACCACCGCGATCTCACGCGTACCCTGCGGGGTGGTGACGCGTTCGGCGACAAGCGGCGCGAACAAGTTGTGCATCGCCCGCGGCGTGCTCTCGAGTTTGACCTTCCACAGCAGCGTCGAACTGGCGACGTTGGCCGGTGTGAAAATTTTCTCGTCCTTGACCCAGCCGGTCCGCCCGGTGTCAACCCCCTCCGTGAGAAAGTCCGACGCCAGCACCGTAACGCCCGTACAAAGAAGGAGGGTGGCGAGGACCCGTCGCAAGCGCATTGTGTCTCCTAGCTCCGGGCGCCGATCCGCCCACGCGCCGCAACAATACATCGAGAACAGCACCGAGATGAGCGGCGCGATGGCCGCGATCGACTCGTCTTGCAATGCGGAACAGCCTCAGGCGGCATCGCCACCGCGTCCAGAGTTGTGAGCCCGTTTCCATTCCGTTGTGCGAAACGCGCCCGATAGTTGACCCGGCGCCGCTGAGACCTTCGCCTCGAACACGCGGATGCGGCGCAGCAGCAGGTCCAGGAACCACAGTCCGAGGGCCAGCAGGATCAGCGCGCCGGATACGGGCCGCCGCACGGTGCGGCGATCGCCGGCAGCCCTGGCGAGCGTCGTGGGCGTCGGCTTCCAGACGCCGCCAGTTCCTGAGGCGATTGACGTCAACAGGTCTTCATCGGGCGGACGGAAGCGGTACTCAGCAACGGTATCGGGCACGACCAGTCGGCTTGCGGTGGCCGCAGCCGCGTCCGCTCCCGCTCCGGTCACGCTGACGCTCAGTGTCTCCAGCGCATCGGCGACAACCGACGCTTCGTAGCGGCCAGGCGCGACCTGGCGCGCGGCGACGTCACGCGCGGGGCCGTCGCCGGCGCGAAGGTGCAGCGCGGGGTGGAGCAGGTCGCGATAGCGTCCCTGCTCGTCACGCGCCTCGAGTGCGATCGATACCGAGCGGCTCGATCCGTGAATGGGTCCGGGTGCGACCTCGAGCGACACCGGCGCCGGCCGCTGCCGCTCGAGCGCATGCACGACCGCGGTGAAAAAGGGGCCGTAGCCTTTCCATTGCACCCAGTTCGCGCCCCATCGATCCTTGACGTCGGATGCAAAGACCGCGGTCCGGCCGAGACCGACGGGCCAGAATGCCAGCAACGGATCGTCATCCGGCGTGGCGACCACTTCGAGCGCCGTGTCTTTCAACACCGTCGCGGTCCATCCCTTGAGCGCCGGCATGTGCGCGAGATCCACGTCGCGAAGGAATGCGGGGCGTTTGACGACCGGCGACATCGACGTCTCGTCGAACGCCGGCGTGCTGGCGTTCTTTGCTTCCTTCACGAAGATCTGCGGCAGCTCTTTGGCGTCGGCGACCAGATACTCCTGACCCTTTCCCCATAGGGCGATGTTGCGAAGGAGCTCCTGGTCCGCGCCCGGTCCGACGGCGACCGACGACACCGTGATCCGGGCAGCCACCATCTTCTTGACCAGCGTTTCGTAGTCGTCGGGATAGGTCCGGCCATCGGAGAGGAGGACGACGTGCTTGGCGCGCGCCTTTGCCGGCTTCAGCGCCAGGTATGCCTGCTCGAGCGCGGGGAAGATCAGGGTCCGGCCGCCCGGCTCGATGGCGGCGATCTTCTGCGCCATTACGGCCCGGTTCAGGCCGACGTTCTTCAGCCGCACGTCCCAGTCGAACGCGTCGTTGAACGTGAGGATGCCAAGCGACTGTTCGTCGGTCATCACCTCGAGCGCCGCCTGTGCCGCCGACTTGGAGAGATCCATCGACTGGCCCGCCATGCTCCACGACCGGTCGAGCACCAGGATCAGCGCAACCGAGGGCTCATCCTTGCGTTCGAACGTCACCGGTGTCAGCCGCTCGATCACCGTGTTGCGGTAGCCGCCATCGCCGAAGACGGCGTCCCCGGTGGCAACGAGCAGCCCGCCGCCGCCATGTTCGACCCAGTCGGCCAGTGCGCTCATCGATGCATTCGACATCGCTGTGCGGCGGACGTCGCTGAGCACGACGACATCGAATGGATCGAGGTCCGCGGCGGTCGATGGCAGTCCGGCCGGGGGGCGGACGGTGACCTCGAACCCCGACGCGGTCAATGCCTCCGAGAGATAACGCGCGCTCGCTGCGGTGCCCTCGACGTACAGGACGCGAACGCGAGGGCCGGCCCACGCCGCCCGCCGCATGGTGTCGTTGGCCGCCAGGGGGTCCCCGGACCGCTTCACGACGGCTTCGAGCACCACCGGTCCCGCCGTGTCCAGCGTGACGTCGAGCGCCACGGTATTGACGCCAGGGGTGATGGCCATCTCCCGCTGCGCCACGACTTTCCCGTCGGCGCGCAGTACGATTGCCGCCGTGCCCTCGCGCTGACTGCCGATGCGAACCGTCGCCGCGAAGGTGCCGCCGGTGCCGATGCGCTCCGGCAGTTCGAGTGCGTCGATCCAGGTATCGCCGAGTGTGCGAACGGCGAGCGGCTCGACCGATACAGGAACGCCGGCGGCCGCGAGCCTCGCGACCGCGGCCGCGACGTCACCGGCGGTGGGGCGGCCATCGCTGAAGAGGACCAGGCGCGCGATGTGTCCGGCCGCGAGCTCTCCTCGCGCGGCGTCGAGCGCGACTTCGAGATCCGTACCGCGCCGATCGATTCCGCCCTGTTCCGGGGCACCCGGATCCAGGCGCGCGAGCGCGCGAAGCGCCGCAGTGTTGTCGATGGCGGCGGCGCTCGCGCCGAAGGCGACAATGCGCGCGTGCGCGGGGTGGAGGGCGGCGTTCAGTTCATCGATGCGCCGCGCCGCTTCGTCGATCGCCGGAGTTCCGACGCTGTGCGACACGTCCACCGCGTACACGATCGACTCGCGGGAGGAGCTCGTCGAAACCACGGGCCGCGCCAGCGCCAGCGCCAGCGCGGCGAGCACAAGCGATCGCAGCGCCGCCTGCACGCGCCGCTGGCGCGGATTGAAATTCGTGCGCGCGGCGAGGTGCGCGATCCACACGAGCGGGACCGCGGCCAGAAGCCACAGCGCGAGCGGGAAAGTCCAGGTGACGCCCATCAGACG
>JANPCT010000534.1:0-8991 GCA_031431095.1 Acidobacteriota bacterium
CATGTTTGCCGCCGCGTTGACGCTGGCCATCACGTCGAGCGCCGCGGCTCAGACGTCCACGGGGACGACCCCCACTCAGACGACTCAGACGACCCAGATGACTTCGTCGGGGAACGCCATGTCGTCCGACACTGGCGAGACGCGCCCGGCCACGACGACCTTCATGGGCGACACCGGCCTCTGGTACGTTCCAACCGGCGAGGTGCTGCCGCGGAAGAAGTGGTCGATGAGCGCCTACCGCGTCAATTTTGACGACAACCAGGGCTTCACCGACGTGTCGAACTGGCCGCTGACCTTCGGGTTCGGCGTCGCGGATCGCGCGGAGATCTTTGGCTCGTGGGTTCTGGTCAACAGGATCGATCGCGACATCCGGCCCCTCTACATCAGCGGCATCCCTCGCGCGGGCGGCGTCGTGCCGCAGAACCCGCTGATGAACGACACGTGGAGTGGTAACCACCTGGGTGACCTCTGGCTCGGTGGCAAGGTGAACCTGACCTCGCAGTGGCGCCAGCAGCCTGCCGCCTTCGCGCTGCGCGGGATGGTCAAGGTCCCCGTGGGGGACGAGGACAGCGGCGCGAGCAGTGGCAAGGCCGATTTCGCCTTCGATGCCATCCTCAGCAAGGAATTCAATCAGCGCGTCGAAATGTCAGGTTACGGCGGCTACATCGTCCGCGGCAGCCCCGACCAGGTGGAAACGACGAATGGCTTCCGCTGGGGCGTCGGCGCCGGCATGCCGAGCCGCAAATCCCTCCGCCTCACCGCGGAACTCGATGGCGAGCTGTACTCCGACAACCAGCTGCGCACCAAGCAGCTGATGCTGGCCACCGACGGTTCGTTCCTCCCCGTGGGGTTCGAGTCCGACGTCAAGAACCCGGTCAACTTCAACCTGGGTCTGACCTGGCAGGGCAAGGGCGGCATCTTCGCCGGGCTCGGCTGGACCTACCGTTTCACGGTTGACAAGCGCGAGGAATACCTCGGTCAGTACACCAACGGCGCAGGCGATCGCATGGACATCGTCGGCCGGATCGGCTACCACCCGGGTGTGCGCGTGTATGTGGCGCCGCCGCCGCCACCACCGCCCCCTGCTCCGGCGCCGGCGCCGGTGCACGATCTGTCCGTCAAGGCGGCCTGCAATCCCTGCACGGTGGAAGTCGGCAAGACCTCGACGGTCAGCGCCGTTGCCACCGATTCGATTGGCTGCAGCGTGACTTACTCGTGGAGCGCGCCCGCCGGCACGTTCACGAACGGCACCGCCCAGAGCACGCCGTGGACGGCGCCCAACCAGACCGGTCCCGTCCCGGTGACGGTCACGGTGACGTGCCCGACGGACGGCAAGACGGCGAGTGACCAGGTCACGATACAAGTCGTTGCCGCCCCGGTCGTTGCCCCAATCGTGTTCGAGGACGTCCACTTCGACTTCGACCGTTATAGCCTGCGGCCCGAAGCGGTTCGTACCCTGGATGAGGCGGTCGCCGTCCTGCAGCGCAATCCCGATGTTCGTGTCGAGATCGAAGGCCACACCTGCAACATCGGCACGGCCGAGTACAACCTCGCGCTCGGCGAACGCCGGTCGACCTCCGTGCGCGACTACCTCGTGAGCCGCGGCATCAACGCCAGCCGCTTCACGACGGTCAGTTACGGCGAAGAACGGCCGAAGTACGACAACGCTCGCGAAGAGACGCGACGTCTCAATCGCCGCGCCGCGCTCGTCGTTCGCCTGACGCGGTAACAACCGGACGGACGTTTCGGCGACGGCAGGAGGCCCGCCTTCTTCCGTCGCCGTCCGTCGTCTGAAGCAGAGGGTTTATGCGGTTCATCAACATGTACCTCATCGGCTACTTCATTCTCCTCATCGGGGCCGTGGCCGCGCTCTGGTACGGCGGTGTGCTGCGGCACGTGTCCGCTGGATGGGTCGTGATCGGACTCGTCATTGCCGTCGGACTTGGCATCATGCTTTCTGTCTCCGGCGGAAAGCCGGAAATCACACGCGAATAGAGACCCTCGCACGCGACCCCGTCTTGGCACGCGGTGTGGTTACGCCACATCGCGTGCCTGTTTTATTTTTGCGCCGTTGTGTGCCCATCGTGCTCCTGTGCGTGCTCGCCGCTCTTGGCGGATGCATTGAAGGGCAGGGCGCGGTGCGAGTGACTTCCCTCAAATTCAACGGCATCAAGGCAGTCAAGGCCGGTCAGCTCAAGTCCGTGCTCGCCACGTCGGCCAGTTCCAAGCTTCCCTGGGGCGCCAGGCGATTCTTCAAGCGTGAGCAGTTCGAAGCGGATCTGAAGCGGATCACCGCCTTCTACAAGGATCGTGGGTATCCTGATGCCAAGGTCACGTCCTTCGATGTGAAACTGAACGGGGCGCAGGACGCCGTGGACGTCACCGTGACGATCGACGAAGGCCAGCCTGTGCTGGTCGAGCTCGTCGAATACGTCGGGTTCGACAGCCTGGCACCGGCGCGCCTCGCGGATTTGCGGGCCAGGGGTGCCTTGCACGGAGGCGCGGCCCTCGATCGCGCGCTGGCGCAGGCGCTTCGCGAGACCGCGCTCGACGAAGTCAAGGACAACGGCTTCCCCTACGCGACCGTGCGGCTGACGGAACGGGCGGGGCAGACCGAGCGTTCGCGGGTGCTGACCCTGACCGCCACCCCGGGCACGCTGGCCCACTACGGCGAGGTCACCGTGACAGGCAACAAGAGCGTCAGCGATGCCGTCGTCAAGCGGCAGCTGACCTTCCGCCCGAACTGGCGCTATCGCCTCGGCGAGGTGCAGGAGAGTCAGCGGCGGCTCTACGGGCTCGAGACGTTCCAGTTCGCGAACATCGAGCCGCAGCTGAAAGAAGGGGAGCAGCCCGAGATCGTGCCGGTGACCGTGACGGTGGTGGAGGGCAAGCACCGCAAGGTCAACTTCGGCGTGGGCTATGGCACCGAGGAGAAGGCGCGGGTCTCCGCCGACTGGCGCCACGTCAATTTTTTTGGCGGCGCGCGAACACTGCAGCTGCAGGGGAATTACTCCGCGCTCAGCAAGGGGGGGCGGGCGATTTTCCGTCAGCCCTCTGCGCTCGGCGCGCGCACGAACCTGCTGCTCACCGGGCAGTCGTGGCACCGCAACGAGCCGGCCTATACGCTGAATACGAACGGCGGCAAGGTGACACTGGAACGCACGCTGGCGCGGCGCGGTCCATACTCCCGGCGATCGGCCGACACCTCGCTGTCGCTCACCTATACCAACGAGTTCCAGAGCTACAACGTCACCGAGGACGCACTGCGGACCCCGACGTTTCTGAAGACGCTCATTTCGCTGGGCCTCGACCCGCTCAATGGCACCGCGCGCGGGTTGCTGTCGTCCGTCGACTTCGACATGCACCGCTCGACCTCCGACAGTGCGTTGAATGCGCAGCGAGGGTACGTCATCGACGGCCACGTCGAGAAGGCGGGATCCTTCCTGCGCGGCGACTACGATTTCGTCGAGACAATCCTCGACGGCCGGTTCTACGTGCCCCTCGGCGGACGCGCGGTCGTCGCCGTCCGGGCCCGCGGCGGGTCCATCGGCGCCGTGCGGGGCGAGAACCTGTCGGTTCCGTTCTTCCGGCGATACTTCCTGGGCGGGGCGACCAGCCTGCGCGGCTGGGGACGCTTCGAAGTGTCGCCGACGTTCGAGGGCATTTCCATCGGCGGGCACTCGATGTTCGAGAGCGCCGCGGAACTGCGGGTGCCGGTCTGGGGCAACCTCAGCGCCGTCCTGTTCGCCGACGCCGGCAATGTCTGGAACAACGCGTGGGATTTGCAGCTGGGTGACCTGCGCAAGGATGTCGGTCCCGGCCTCCGCTACCTGACGCCGATCGGTCCCTTGCGGGCTGACCTCGGCTATCAGCTCAACCCGATTCCCGGCCTGCTGATCGACGGCAAACCGCAGGCGCGACGCTTCCGGTTCCATTTTTCGATCGGTCAGGCGTTCTAGCCCGGACGAATCGGATGTTGCAGCAGCGAATGAGTCCGGCACAAAGGTACATGCGGAGCACGCTGCGAATCGTGGCGCTCGTCGGCACGCTGCTGATCGGCATCGTGGCGCTTGCGCTGATCGTCTCGCAGACGCCGTGGTTTCGTGACTGGCTGCGGAAATATGTCGTGCGCCAGTCGTCGCAGTATGTGAACGGCACGGTGTCGATCGGGAGCCTCGGCGGCAATCTGTTCTACGGTATCGAGCTTGGCGACGTGGCTGTCGCCGTCAACGGCGAGCACATCCTGACGCTGAAGAACGTCGAGGTGAAGTACAGCCTCGCACAGCTCGTCTCGCAGGGCGTCATGGTGCAGCAGATTCGCGTCAACCAACCCTACGTGCTGGTCCGGCACGACGCCGGTGGCTGGAACCTCGCGAAGCTTCTGAAGCGGCAGCAGCAGGAGGCCGATCGGCAGGGCCCGGCCAAGCCGATTACTCTTCCCGACATCCAGATTGTGGACGGCCGCCTGGCCATCGACGACCGCCTGCCGTCGCCGAGGTACACGCTGCCGGCGCGGGTCGATGGATTGAACGTGAAGGCGTCCTTCGCGTATGCGCCGGTCCATTACAGCGTGACGCTCGAGCGCTTGACGTTCAACGGCCACGCGCCGGACCTGACCGTCAAGCAACTCACCGGGGCCTTCGCCACCAAGGATGACGACCTCAACGTCAAGCAGATGTTTCTCGAGACAAATGAGAGCAGACTGACGGTTGACGGCGTCATCCACAATTACCTCGCCTCTCCCTCGCTGGAGGTCTCCGTCTCCGCGCCGACACTGTCCCTGCCGGAATTCGGCGGCGTGCTGCCGGTCGTGCAGGGATACGCACTGCATCCGGCCTTCGATGTCAAGGCCGACGGTCCGCTCGAGCGGCTGCGCATGGCGCTCAACGTCAAGTCGGAAGCCGGCACCGCGAGCGGCACCGTGACCGCGGACCTCCAGGCGCCCGACCTCGGCGTACGGGGTGACGTCAGTCTGCAGAACCTCAATCTCGCGCCGATCCTGAAGGACCCTGCGCAGCGGAGCGATATCTCCGGTCAGGCGAAGGTGGACATCGCAGTGCCGGGCGCGCCGGCGTCGGCGTCGGCGTTCGATCGGCTGCGCGGACGTGTGGTCTTTCGGGGACCAACCGTTGTGGCGGCCGGCTACCGCGCCACCGACGTGCGCGCGACGGTCGACATGGCGGGCCGGCGCCTTGCGTTGGATGCCCGCGTCAGCGCGTACGGCGGCGCGGCGACCGCGAAGGGAGCCATCGTGGCCCCCGGACCGGACGCCGAGCCGACGCAGTTCGACTTGTCGGGTCGTGCATCGAACATCAACCTCGCGGCACTGCCCGCCAGCTTGAACGCGCCCCGCATCGCCACGAGCCTGAGCGCGTCCGCGTATCACGTGAAGGGCAGCGTCGGGCCGGCGACGTCGGTCGAGGGTAGTGCCACGCTGGCGCAGTCGACCATTGCGGGTGGCACGATCCTCACCGGCACGGCCGCGGAATTTTCGATCACGTCCGGCCCGGCCGCACCGCGCCGGCGCGGCGCCCGCGCTCCCGCCGCGCTCACCAGCTTGACCTACGCCGGGCGCGGCGAGGTCCGCGACTTGAACATTCGCAGCGTGGGTGAGGCGTTCCAGATCGCGGCGCTGGCGAAACCCGAATACGACAGCCGGATCAACACGCGCTTCGACGTCAAGGGGAGCGGCACCGACGCCGCCCGCATGACCGTCGATGCCACCGGTTCCGCCACCGACTCGCACATCTTCGGCGGCACGTTGCCGCGCATGGCCTACGAAGCGCATCTTGCCAACGGCGCCCTCAACGGCAAAGCCGACGGAGAGTTCCGCGACTTCGATCCGGCGCGTGTCAGCGCTAACCCCCGTTTCGCCGGGCACGTCAGTGGAACGGTCAACGCCTCCTTTGCCGTCGCCAGCATCTCCGGGTCCATTACGCCTGACGCGATTACGGCCGACGGCCGCGTCACGCTGGCCGCGAGCGAAGTGGCCGGCCTCACGATCGATTCCGCGGATGTCGACGGGCAGTACGCAAACCGCCGCGGCAACCTCCGGCGGGCCGTAGTCAAGGGGCCTGACCTCGACGCCCAGGCGTCCGGGCCGATCGCGCTCGATCAGACCGGACAGTCGAACGTGAAGTATCACGTGGCGGCCACCAATCTCGAAACGCTTGGCAAGCTTGCCGGTCAAGCGATCGGCGGGTCCGCCATCCTCGACGGCACGCTCACCGGGAACGCTGCCGCGCTCGTCACCACCGGTACGCTCGACGGCTCCAATCTCGCCTATCAGGAGAACACGGCCCTCGATCTCAATAGCACGTACACGGTGACGCTCCCGAGTCTCGAGCTCGCGCGCGTCCGTGTCCAGGCGCAGACGACTGCCACCTTCGTGCACGCCGGCGGCGTCCAGCTGAACGCGATTACGGCGACCACCGACTACGCCGACGAGAAACTCGATTTTCAGACCCATCTCGTGCAGGCGCCGTCCGGTGGGCAAGCCGAAGCGGCGGCGGGGCTGCCGAAAGGCGGCGGCCGCGAGCTCGACGCTGCCGGCAGCGTTGTCGTCCATCCGGACCACCAGGAATTGCACCTGCCGTCGCTCGCGCTGCGGACCGAAGGCGTGGAGTGGACGAGCGCGCCCGGCAGCGAGTCGACGGTCAAGTACGGCAACAACCAGATTGAAGTCAAGGGCGTCAGGCTCGTCAACGCCGACCAGCAACTCGACGTCGATGGCGTCTTTGCGCTTGGCGACAATCCGCAAATCGGCGCAATCAACGTCAGCGCGCGGAACGTCGACATCGCGCAACTGGAGAAGCTCGCTCTGCAGAATCGCGGATTCAGCGGCCGCCTGAATGCCACCGCGACGATCGCGGGCAGCGCCAAGGCTCCTGACGTCAAGGGGCACCTGGAGATTGCCGGCGGCGCGTTCCAGCAGTTCAAGTACGAATCCCTGGTCACCGACGCGACCTTCACCAAGAACCGCATCGGACTCGACACCCGCCTCGTCCAGGCTCCCGGTGTCGAATTGACCGCTCGCGGGTCCATTCCCATGAGTGCGTTCAAAACCGCCCCGGTTGGCGTGCCGCCTCACGCCGATGTCGCCGCCGCCGATGCGATCGACCTTCGCATCCAGTCGTCACGGATCGATCTCGGCATCGTCCAGGGCTTCACTACCGAACTCACAAACGTGACCGGCACGCTCCAGGCAGACGTGCGCGTGACTGGCTCAGGGCAGGATCCGCACCTGGTCGGCTACGTCGAACTGCTGAACGGCGCTGTCGGCGTCGTGCAGGGAGGAGTCACGTTCTCCGGCATGACGACGAAGATCGAATTGCTCGGGGATCGCATCCACGTGCCCAGCTTCCAGGTGCTCGACCAGCACGGCAAGCCGCTGACGATCAGCGGCGAGCTGGCCGTCCACGAGCGGCAAGCCGGTGCGGTCAACATCGCCATCGAATCCGACGACTTCAAGGTGCTGGACAACCAGCTTGGCAACGTCCACGTGGAGTCCCACCTGAAGCTCACCGGTGAGGTGCGCCGGCCACGGCTGGAAGGAGAGCTGCGGGCGGACTCGGCGAGACTCGAACTCGACCGTCTGCTGCTGATGTTCTCCAGCCCGTATGCCCAGGAGGCGCTGCCCGACGTCATCTCCGCGCAGGAGACCACGACGAGCGTCAAGGGGGCAGATGACGCGACCCGCGACGCGTTCGCCAGGGGACGTGAGATCAGCGCCGCTCATACGCCGCAGCAGACCGCCGCCGCCGCCGAAGCGGCCGCTCCGAAGACCGGCATCATGTCGGCGCTTGCACTCGACGTGCACTTCGTCGCTCCCGGCAACCTCGTGTTGCGCGGCGACGACATCCGGCCAGGGGGCGCCACCGCGTCCCAGGTCGGCAGCCTGAACGCGACGATCGGCGCGGACGTTCAGATCCAGAAGCGCCCCGATGGGCCGATTACGCTGCGCGGCACCGCGACCACCGTGCGCGGTTTCTACGAGTTCCAGGGCCGTCGCTTCACTATTCAACGCGATGGGACCATGCAGTTTCACGGGCTGGCGGAGATCAATCCGGACATCGATGTCACCGCCGAGCGGCTCATTCCAAACACGGGCGTGACGGCGCGCATCCACGTCACCGGGACCGCCAAGGCGCCGCAGATCTCTCTGAGCAGCAATCCGCCGCTCGACGAGGCCGACATCCTGTCACTGATCGTCTTCAATCGCTCGGTCAACGCACTCGGCAGCGGTGAGCGCGCCTCGCTGGCCGAGACGGCCGGCGGCATTGCCAGCGGCTTCGTCGCCTCGTCCCTCGGGCGCTCGATCGGCAAGGCTCTCGACGTCGATCTGTTCGAGATCACGACCAACGATCCGGTGACGGGTGAAACCGCCGGCGGCGTCACGCTCGGCAAGCAGTTGAGCGACAAGGCCTTCGTCCGCTTCCGCCAGCAGTTCGGTCAGCGCAGCTACACCGAGTTCATGCTGGAGTACCAGCTCGCGAAGTTCTTGCGCCTCGACACCCGCGTCGCCCCTGAAACCAGCGGCGTCGCCAACCGCCTGACCCAGCGCCGCGTCGAGCGCGGGGGCATCGATCTCATCTTTTTCTTCAGCTACTGATCTTCACTCGAAGGAATCGAAGGAATGCGAAGTAACCGTGCTGACTCCTTCGACTCCTTCGAGTGAAAAGCACCGGGTCAGTGGCGTCCGAGCAGCGCCACCTGCACGCGGGCGTCATTGAAACACGCGCCGGCGCCGAGGTCGGTCAGCGAGTCTGGCGTGAGCGCATTCGACGTCGAGTGGTTGAAGGTGTTCTTCCGCCACACACCCTTGGAAAAGGACACCGTGCCGGGACGAACATCGGGTGTGACGTTGGCGGGGCAGTGCAGCTCGCCGAGCGTATTGAAGGCGCGGACGGGGTCGTCCTGTGCAATCCCGCGCGCCGCGGCGTCGTCAGGATGGATGTGGAGGACGGCGGCCCGCTCGCGCAACTCGCCGAG
>JANPCT010000535.1:0-1961 GCA_031431095.1 Acidobacteriota bacterium
GTTGATGAGGAGTTTCTTGTGTTCGATGGCTGCGGTCGGCATGCTGTCACGGCCTCACGGTTCATCAAGAAGGCACCAAGGCGCAAAGACATGAAGCAGTAATCGCGTAAGATCCTTGTCCTTCGCGTCTTTATGCCTTGGTGCCTTCTTGATGAACCGTGAGGCCGTGACAGCATGCCGACCGCAGCCATCGAACACAAGAAACTCCTCATCAACAACGAATGGCGCGACGCCGCCAGCGGTAAAACCATGGAGGTCGTCAACCCGGCGACTGAGGAGGTCATCGCGACCGTCGCCTCCGCAGACCGCGAGGACGTCGACGAAGCGGTCAAGGCCGCGCGCGCGGCGCTGAACGGACCCTGGGGAAAGATGTCGGCCCGCGAGCGCGGACGTCTGGTCAGCAGGCTGGCCGACCGGCTGATGGAGAAGGCCGACGAGGTCTCTCGCCTGGAAACCCTCCACAACGGCAAGCCAATCTTCGAGTCGCGCCAGATCGAGATTCCGGCGGCCGCCGAGTGCCTGGAGTATTACGCCGGCTGGGCCGACAAGATCATGGGCGAGACGATTCCCGTGAAGGGAAACTACCTCACCTACACCCTGCGCGAGCCGCTTGGGGTCGTCGCCGCCATCGTCCCCTGGAATTTTCCGCTGCTGCTGGCGGCGTGGAAGGTGGCGCCGGCGCTGGCCTGTGGCAACGTCGTCATCCTGAAGCCGGCGAGCCAGACCCCGCTGACTGCGATTGCGCTTGGCGAGATCGCCGTTGAAGTCGGCCTCCCGCCTGGCGTGCTGAACGTGATTACGGGGCCCGGGTCCAGCGTTGGCCAGGCCATCGTCGAGCATCCCGGAATCGACAAGATCGCGTTCACCGGCGACACCACGACCGGCAAGGGCATCATGCGCGCCGCGGCCGACACGTTGAAGAAGATTACGCTCGAACTCGGCGGCAAGTCGCCGAACATCGTGCTTGCCGACGCCGACATCGACGCCGCGCTGCGAGGCGCGACGACCGGCATCTTCTACGGCAAGGGAGAGGTCTGCGCCGCCGGGTCGCGGTTGCTGGTCGACAAGTCGATCAAGGCCGAGTTCGTGGACAAGCTGGCCGCCCGCACGAAAAAGATGGTGGCGGGCGATCCGATGGATCCCAAAACGCGCTATGGCGCGCTGGCGTCCAAGAAGCAGCTCGAAACGGTTCAGAAGTACGTCGCCATCGCCAGGAAAGAAGGGGCGACGCTCGTCGCCGGCGGAGAGCGCGCCGACATCGGCACCGGCAAAGGCTATTTCTTCCAGCCGACGGTGTTCGACAACGTGACGCCCGAGTCGACGATTTCGCGCGAGGAGATCTTCGGGCCGGTGCTCGCGACCATCGAGTTCGCGGATCTCGACGAAGCGATCGCGCGTGCCAACGATTCGCCATACGGCCTCGCCGCCGCGGTGTGGACGCGAGACGTCAAGAAGGCGCACTACGTCGCGCGCAAGCTTCAGGCCGGCACCGTCTGGATCAACACCTACAACGTGTACGACACGGCAGCGCCGTTCGGCGGCTACAAGGCCAGCGGCTTCGGCAGGGAGATGAGCTCCCATGCACTCGAGCACTACACCCAGGTGAAAAGCGTCTGGGTCGATCTCAACATGTAATGAGGTCGGCGACGCCGGGACACGGGATATGACAGACGATCTGCTGCACTGGCGCGCCGAGTTTCCGATCCTCGAGACCTGCACGTATCTCGTCAGCCACTCGCTCGGGGCGATGCCCCGCCGGGCGGCGGTCTACCTGCAGCAGTTCGCCGATGCCTGGTCGACGAGGGGCGTGCGCGCCTGGCAGGAGGGGTGGTGGGATGCCGGCCGCGACACCGGCAATATCCTCGCGCCCGTGCTCGGCGCGCGGCAGAACACCATCTCGATGCACCAGAACGTCACGGTGGCGCAGGGGGTCATCGCCTCGTGCTTCACCTACACAGGCG
>JANPCT010000536.1:0-5092 GCA_031431095.1 Acidobacteriota bacterium
GCGCGTCGAACACCAGCGAGCCGAATTCAACTCCCCCGCCAGCCGCCACACCCACATCGAAACGCGACACGTCATCCGAGGTGTCGATCTCCTCGGTGACGTCGTCGAACACTACTCGTGTCCGAGCGCGGAGCCGCAGCGCGATCGACGGTCCTCCCGCGAAGTAGAGGCGATGCCCGAGTACGGTCATGGAGCGCCGGGCCAGCACCGGCACCTCCAGGTAATCCAGAATCACGGAGGCCTGCCCGGCGCCGAGGCTCGCGCCTTTCTGACTGTAGAGGACTTCCGGCTGCAGGGAGATGCCCAGGGTGGGCGGAAGGGTGACGAAGACTCCGGCCACCGGCAGCCATTTCGCTTTCGCAGCGTCGGTTTTCTCGAACGTCACGTTGGCGAAGTTGACGCCGCCTTTCACCCCGAGTGAAAGCCCCTCCGAAAAGGCCGGGCCGCTGCAGCAGATCAGAATCGTGGTGAATACCGCCCGAAGCCGCATCGTCATAGACATGTCACAGGAACGAGGGTCCGCCGCGGAAATTCGCGCCGAGCACCCGCGTCGAATCGGCGCCGAGCCATTGGTCGATCACCGTGGCATACACCGACCGGAAATCCGTTTCGTGGCGGACGTCAGTGCTGTTGTTCTCGAGGGTCGGGTTGTCGGGAGCGATGCGCAGGTCTGCGGCGGTCCCGTATAGCCCGCCGCGGACGCCGCCGCCAAGCGCGAGCATCATCCCGGCGGCCCCGTGGTCGGTGCCCTCGCTGCCGTTCTCGCTGATGCGGCGGCCGAACTCAGAGAACTGCAGCACGAGCGTGTCGCCCAGCAGTCCGCGGTTGGTCAGGTCCTGGTAGAACGCAAACAGCGCCCCATTCAGCGTCGTCATCAGGTTGGAGTAGGTGCCGTTCGCGACGTTGGTGTTCTGCCCGGCATGCGTGTCGAAGCCGCCGGTCTGGACCCAGAACACCCGCGTGCCGATGCCTCGCACCATCGCGCCGGCGACAGTACGGAGCGCGAGGCCGAGGCCGTTGTTCGGATACGTGACCGATGGCGTGTAGGTGGCCACCTGGGCGACGCGATCGAGTGTCGCGAATGCGGCCTGCGCCGTTGCATTGACAAAGGACAGATGCGGCCGATCCACCGGCAGGTGCGACGACATGCGGGTGGCGCTCTGCCGCGCCGCGATGCCGTCGGCGCCGCCGTTCGGGCTTGCGAAGGCATACGTCTGCGCGTTTGGGATGGCGGGCACGCCAACCGTGCGAGCGAGCAAGGAGCGAGGCACGTCAGAGGTCGTCGACCATCCCGTCAGCGGATCGACCGGCGACGGCAGCGTATCGAGATAGCGGCCGAGCCACCCGGGACCTTGCGGCGCCGAGGGGTCCGCGGTGGACCAGATGTCAGTGCCCAGGAAATGCGAACGGCTCGAGTTGGAATACCCGGTGCGCTGAATGACGGCGAGACGGCCCGCGTCGAAGATGGTGCGCAGGCCGGTCAGGCGCGGATTGAGGCCGAGGGCTTTCCCCGAGCTGTCGCTGCCGATCTGCAGCACGTTGGCGGCAGGGATCGCGAGTGCGGGCCGGCGCGCGTAGTACTGCGGGTCCGTGTACGGAATGAGTGTGCTCAACGCATCATTGCCGCCACTCAGGTAGAGGACGACAAGGTTCCGCCGCCCCTGCCCCTGTGCGAGCGCCAGCTCGGACAGGAACGACGGCGCCGCGAAGCCCACGGTAAAGGCGGCAACGCCGCCGCGTACGAACTCGCGCCTGGTTATGGGCATGATGGTGTTCCGCTCGGACGCGGCCTCAGACGAACTGGTAGTCCCCGGATCCGACGATCAGGTGCACGAGGCCGGAGCCCTTGGACGCCAGTTGCGCATCGCTGCCGGTCCATGCCTCGCTGCGGACGTAGTCGATCAACGCGTTCATCGCGACGGGCGAGTAGTCCGGAGACGACACCCGGGACAGCACGTGCTGCACGAGGTCTTCCGGGGTGGCGGCGTGTCCCCTGGCGCCATCCCGTATGTTGAATTTTTGGTTGGTCGCGAGTTGCGCGGCGAAGTTCATGCGCGCCAGCATCGCGCCCGTGGAAAACCACGATCGTCCGAGATTCCACCCGCTGACGTCGGGTGGCTCCAACAGTTGCTGCCCCATGTTCGCCAGCGGCGTCAGCGCATCGTTCACCGAGAAGCCGGCAAACCCCACTTCCCTGATCGCGCGAACGACGAATTCGACCGGCCACGAGAAGCGTGAGTTGAAATTGGCGGAATCGCGGAACTGCGACGACAGCAGCAGGCGACGCACCATCGGCTCGATCTGGTAGCGCTGCGAATAATAAATCGCCGCGACGTCCTTGATCAGCGCGGGGTCGGGCGCCGCGACCTCGTTGACGAAGAACTCGTACAACTTGCGCGCGAGTCTTGGACCGGTAGCCGGGTGCGCGGCGACGGCGTCAATCAGGTCGAGTCCGTCCTGCATCCCCGCCGATGCCGACCGTGCCGGGATGGTGCGGCTGCCGTCGGGATAGATGGGGAACGTGAACTCCTTCGCCGTGGCATCGTGTTGCGCGGCGTTGAAGGTGAAGGCGTAGTGCTGCGCGGCGCCGGTTCCCGGCCGCGTCAGGTTCCAGCCGGTGAACACGCGCGCCCCGGCGTAGACGTCGGCTTCGGCAAATGTGCCGACGCCCATCGTGAACAGCTCCATCAACTCGCGCGCGAAGTTCTCCTGCGGCCGGGCGCGAACGTTGGTGCGGCCGTCGAGCCAGTACAACATCGCGGGATCCTGGGCGATGGCCACCAGCAGTTCGCGAAAGTTGCCAAGCGCGTGCTCGCGAAGGGTCTCGAGCTGACCGGTGACGCGCCCGGGATCCTCTGATGGTTTGGCCGCGAGCATCCGCGTCGCTTCCGTCGCGCCGGCATCGCCGGCAATCTTGGAATATGCGGTGGCGAAGTGGTTGTGCCAGAAGAGGGTCATCTTCTCTTCGAGCTGGCGCTTGCTGTGCACCATTCGAAACAACCAGCGCTGGCGTGCGTCGACGATATTGACCGCGGGCAGGAACTCGCCGCGTGTCGTCACCGCGACATAGCCCGGCTTGCCGATCAGCGCGTCAACGTCGTCGGTCTTCGACCGGAAGTCGAGCACCGAGGCCACCGCGGCAGAGAAGCCGGCGAAGCCGAACTTCGCGTACGCGGCAACTTCATCCTCGGGCGCACTAAATCCGGCACGTCGAAGCAGATGCTCGATATCCTGCACTCGGGTGGCCATGGTCACAAAGAATATACCACTCGAACCCACTCCGCGTTTGGGCGGAAGCTTTATCGGTTCGACGACCCTAGGTGCCGTCGGCTTCAACGCGTTCGTCCGCGAGCAGTGGCGTGACCGCTGGCGAACCGGGAAACCGACCTACGCGGAGGCGCCGGCGGGTGTGGTGGTTCGATACCACTCGACGGTACGGCGGAGTCCCTCTTCGAACGAGACAATCGGCTGGTAGCCCAGGATCCGCTCCGCCTTGGAAATATCCGCTTGCGAGTCCTTGACGTCGCCCGAACGAACATCGGTATAAGACGGAGCGACGGTTGCGCCGACCAGATCCTTCACGGTCGCGAACAACTGGTTCAGTGAAATGCGGCCGCCGGTGGCGACGTTGATCACTTCCCCGCTGGCGCCCTCCGCGTCGCACGCGCGCAGCACCCCGTCCACGACGTTCGCCACGTAGGTGAAGTCGCGCGTCTGCTCACCGTCCCCGTAGATTTTCGGCGAACGGTTCTCGATCAGCGCGCTGGCGAACACGGAAATGACACCGGAATACGGCGACGACGGATCCTGGCGCGGGCCGAAAACGTTGAAATACCGGGTCGACACCGTTTCGAGTCCGTACAGCTTCGTGAACATCTGGAGGTACTGTTCGCCGACGACTTTTTGCAGCGCGTAAGGGGAAAGAGGATTGTTCGGCATGGCCTCGTGCTTCGGCAGGGTCGGGGTGTTGCCATACGCGGATGACGACCCGGCGAAGACGAGCCGCTTCACCCCGGCGTCACGCGCCGCGACGAGCACGTTCAGCGTGGCATCGACGTTGGCGCGGTTCGAGGTGATCGGATCCTTCACAGAGCGGGGCACGGACGGGATCGCCGCCTGATGCAGGACGTAATCCATGCCCTGCACGGCCTGACGAGCGAACTCCGCATCGGCCAGGTCGCCTTCGGCGAACTCGACCCCCTTGACGTGATCGAGATTGGAGCGCTTGCCGGTGATGAGATTGTCGGCGACACGCACGGTGTGCCCGCGCCGGGTGAGCTCTTCGGAAAGATGCGAGCCGATGAAACCGGCGCCGCCGGTGACGAGGTAGTGCGCCATGGTGCCATCAAGCTTAGCAGACCGGCAGGCTCCCAGAGAGGGGCTTCGCCCCTTGGACTCCCTGACACGCTCTCACGCGCGCCGCTGCGCCGGCGCGCGCCGTTCGCGTGGCGCCAGGACTATTTGATTCGCCACCCATTGACGGGTCCGGCATGCAGGAAGGCCTCGGGCGTCATGACGCCGTCTTTCTTGAAGACCATGCCGTCCTTCATGACGAACGACACCGCCCGGAGCGCGTCGAGGTCCTCGAGGGGGTTGCCTGACACCGCGATCATGTCCGCCGGCAGGCCAACCTTGATGGGCCCGCGGCGGCTTGCCAGGTCCGACACTTCGTACCCATTGATAGTCATGATCTTCAACACCTCCTTCGCCGGGATCCCTGACGCCTTCCAGCTCAGGAGGAAGTTGATCACGACGTCGCCGCGCGTCATGCCAGGGATGTAGTAGTCGGCGTCGGTCGAGAAGGCCATCTTCACGCCGTTCGCCCAAGCGTTCTTCATTCCGGCGACGGTGCGGTCGAAGGCCTGCTGCGTTCCGCGGTACGTCGTGAACGGAGTCTCGGTACCGACGCGCCAGATGCCCTTGCGCGCCATCAATTTGTGCACCTCATCGTCCAGCGGACCGGAGTGCTCGAGCGACCAGAATCCGGCTTCAATCGCGCGAAGGGCACCGACCTTCGTCTGTACGTGCCCGGCCACCTTGAGCCCGGCGTGCGTCGCGTCGGCGACGAACCTCATGAGGACCGCGGTGGTGT
>JANPCT010000537.1:0-5104 GCA_031431095.1 Acidobacteriota bacterium
CTCCTACAACCGCTCGGCGCCCGCGCGCCCGCGCGCGACCTTGAACGAGGCTCTGGTCCGCCGCGGCGCACCGGCACGGCTCACATAGTCGAGGACCTGGTAGTCGGCGTGCCAGGCCTCACGGGTGACGGCGCACGAAACGTATCCCCGTTGTGAGTTCTGAAACTTCACGAACCGGTTTTCCGCCAGCACGTCGGTCAATCGGGGCGCTTGATCGGTGCCGTCCCCGCCGGAAGCGATCGAGGTACCGACGAACTCGGTGCCGACGGCGGGCGACGCGGCCGCGCGGAAGTCGACCTTCAGGTCGTTGACCCAGTTGCTGTGGATGTCGCCAGTGAGCACGATGGGATTGGCCGTGCGACGCGACCCGAGGAACTCGAGCAGGCGGGTGCGGCCGGCATCGTAACCAGACCATTGATCCATCGAGTACCGCTCCTCCGGTCCGGGCGCCTGGTCGACCTTGGCCATCATTACCTGCTGCGCAAGCACGTTCCACTGCCGTTTCGATCGGGCCAGGCCGTCGAAAAGCCAGCGCTCCTGTTCTGCGCCCATCATCGTCCTCGCGGCGTCCGACTGCGCGGGACACGGCGCCTTCAAGCCGTCGCCGCAAGCCTGGTCGCTGCGAAACTGCCGCGTATCGAGCACGAAGAAGGACGCCAGGCGCCCATAGGTGAATTGACGATACAGACGGATGCCGGGGCCCATCGGGACGGAGCGCCGCCGCAACGGCATGTGCTCGTAATAGGCCTGATATGCGGCGGCGCGACGCTGCAGGAACGCCTCGCGAGGATCGTCGTTCTCGGAGATCGCGCCGGCGTAGTTGTTGTCCACCTCGTGATCGTCGGTCGTGACTATCCACGGAAACGCTGCGTGCGCCGCCTGCAGATCTGGGTCGAGCTTGTATTGCGCGTAGCGCGTTCGATAGTCCTGCAGCGTCGCCAGCTCGAGACCGTGGTGCTGGCGCGGCAAACCGTCGCGGCCGGCGCCCTCATAGATGTAGTCGCCGAGGTGGAACATGACATCGAGGTCCTCGGCAGCCATGTGGCGGTATGCGGTGAAGAAACCGGTCTCGTAGTGCTGGCAGGACGCAAACGCAAACCGCAGCCGGTTCACGTCATCGCCCGTGCGCGGCAGCGTCCGGGTCCGGCCAATGGGACTCGTCGCGTCGCCGGCGTGAAAGCGGTACCAGTACGGTCGATTCGGCTCGAGCCCCTCCGCCTCGACGTGAACTGAATGCGCCCACGCCGCGATCGCGGTCGAGCGGCCTGCCTTGACGATGCGAGTCATCGTGTCGTCGTCACCGATCTCCCAGCGCACCTCCACGGGATCCGGCGGCATGCCGCCGTCGATCAACGGATCCGGCGCGAGCCGCGTCCAGAGCACGACGCCGTCGTGTGACGGGTCACCCGAGGCGACGCCGAGCGCGAACGGGGAACCGATGTTCCAGCGCGGTCGCGCCTGCACGCGCGCCACCGCGCCGGCGCCCAGGAGCGCCAGGCCGCCGAGCAGGAACTCGCGGCGTCCCGTCCTGGAGCCCCACACCCTGTCGAATACCAGTCCCTGCTGCTCTCCCACTCCGCCTCCGATCATCGTGCGTGCGCCTCAGTAGCGAAGCCTTACCAGCGTCGGCCCGGCTGCCGCCGCCCTCATGACGATGAACAGGTGGTCGTATTCGCTCTCGGCGATTGAAATGTCCTTGATAGCCGGATCGATTTCATCGGCTCCTCCGTGAGAGTACGGCGATTGCGAACAACACCGCGCCGGCCACAAGGGCGTAGGCGCCCGCGCGCAACTGCACTGCTGTGGCGCCGGCCAGGATGGCAAGGGCGATCAGGATCGCGAGCAGGGGAATCACCGGCCCGAACGGCACCGTCATTGTCGGCGACGCCACGGTTTCGGCAAAGCGCGGACTCCGCAGCCGCAGCGCCGCTGCGCAGGTCGCAACGTACACCACCAGTCGGCTGACGGCGCTGGCCGCCGCCATTCCCACGAACGATCCGGTTGTGGCGAGAACCAGTGAAACGGCGGCGGTGACGAGGATCGCCACGACCGGCGTTCCGAATCGCGGACTGATGCGCGCAAATACCCTGGGGATGTCGCCGTTCTCCGCCAGCGCGAACAGGCTGCGCGATCCGGACAGGGCCTGACCCATGTTGTTGCCGAGCGTGGAGAGGACGGCGCCGAGGGTAATCACCGCGGCTCCTGTCGCGCCCATGATCCGCGCCGAGGCGTCGGCAAGAGGTGTCTTCGACGCCGCCAGCTCGGGCAGGGTACCGAGCGCCACGATCTGCGCCAGTGTCAGCACCACGGTGACGACGACGATCGTCATGATCAACGCGAACGGCACGGCGCGCTGCGGGTCTTTCGTTTCTCCGGCCGGGATGGGGATCACTTCGTAGCCGCCGAAGGCGAAAATGAGCAACAGCGCGCTCGTGGACAGATCGTGAATCGGGGGCGTGGCGCCGGTGTGCAGGGCCGAGAAGTTGACCGCGGTCAAGCCGACCACGATGAAGAGCGCCAGCGGAATCAGCTTGCCGATGGTCAGGAAGTTCACGACCCACGCGCTTTGCCGGATGCCGAGGACGTTGATGGTCGCGAGTGCCGCGATGATCGCGGTGAGCAGCGCGGTTCGTGTCGCGCCGGCGGTCACGGACGGCCAGTAGAATCCCAGCGCGGCGACCAGCACGTTGATCACCGAGGCCCAGCTCGCCACCCGCGTGAACCACTGCATCCAGCCGACTTCGAACGCGGGGAAACGTCCGAACGCCGCGCGCGTGTAGAGATAGGGTCCGCCGGTGCCGTCGAAGCGGCTCGCAACCTCGCCGAAGGTCAGGGCGATCATCAGCGACGCCAGGCCGACGCCGACGATCAGCACCGGGCTCCAGCCGGCGACGATCGCCGCCAGCGCCGCCGGCATCGCGAATACGGCGCCGCCAATGACCTGGTTGATCCCGATCGCGGTGAGGTCCCATCGACCGAGTTCCCTGCGGAGTTGCGCCACCGCGATGGGTTGTATAATAGTCAACCGTGGGGCTTCGCCCCTCGGACTCCCCTACACGCTCTCTCGCGGGGGCCCACCGGCCCCGCTCCGTTCACGTGCCACAGACTCATGAAGCTTCGCCCCTTGGACTGCCCTACACGCTCGCTCGCGGGGGACCACCGGCCCCGCTCCGTGCGCGTGCCACAGACTCAGGTCTCCATGGAGCAAATCCAAATCAAGCCGCGTGACGTGATGCCGGAAGGTGCGCGCACGCTGCCGGCGCGCTACTACACGGATCCTTGCGTACTCCAGTCGGAGCTCGACGGACTATTCGGGACGATGTGGGTCTACGCGGGACGAGCGCAAGAAGCGGAGCGGCCTGGCCAGTACTTCGTTCGCGAGTTCAACGGACGCAACATCGTTGTCACGCGGAACGCCGCGGGGGAGATTCGCGCCTTTCACAATGTCTGCCGTCATCGCGGCACGCGTATCTGCGACGCGTCCACCGGGCAATTCGCCGGCAGCATCCAGTGTCCGTACCATGCCTGGACCTACGACCTGGACGGTCGTCTGATCGGCGCGCCGCACATGCACGAGGTGCCGCATTTCAAGAAGGCGGACTTCCCGCTCCTCGAGGTGGGCGCCGCCGAATGGGACGGCCATGTGTTCCTGAACCTGAGCGACAGGGCGGAGCCGCTCGGCGCCCAGCTCGGCCCGCTGGTGGCGAAATTTCGCAACTGGAACATGCAGGACCTGCGTCTCGGGCACCGGATCGTCTACGACGTGAAGGCGAACTGGAAGCTGATCATCCAGAATTACAACGAGTGCCTTCACTGTCCGAACCTCCATCCCGCACTCAACAACCTCTCGCACTACCTGAGCGGCGAGAACGAGCCCTTGCGGACGACGTTCATGGGAGGACGGATGGATCTGCGGCCCGGCGTCGACACGTTGTCGATGGACGGGACCTGCCCGCGGGCGATCCTGCCAGGGCTGAGCGCCGAAGATCGGCGCCGGGTCTACTACTACTGCATCTTCCCGAACATGATGCTCAGCCTGCACCCCGACTACATGCTGACGCACACCCTCTGGCCGATCGCGCCGGACCGCACCATCAATGTCTGCGAGTGGCACTTTCAGCCGTCCGAGCTGGCGCGCCCGGGATTCGACCCGGCCGATTGCGTGGAGTTCTGGGACATGACGAACAAACAGGACTGGCACGTCTGCGAGTTGTCGCAGGCGGGGATCAGTTCACCGGCGTACGTGCCGGGGCCCTATTCGAACCGCGAAGATCTGCTCTACGCGTTCGATCGCTACATCGTCGAGTTCCACGACAGGCAGGCTGCTTCGCCGCGATAACCGGGCGTTTATCGAGCGCGCCGGCGGTATCTTCATCAGGGAGCACGAAGACCACTCGCTGAAGGGAAGAGTGTGTGAATTCCGCCTGAAAGGCGGAAACTACAGAGCCCTACCTGGGAGTTCCTGAGCGCCCTTAGTTGGAGTTCCCGAGAACTCCTATCTGGAGTTCCAGTAGTTTCCGCCTTCAGGCGGAAGGTCCGAGAGCGCCGTTCTTTCCGGTCCC
Organism: Acidobacteriota bacterium; assembly: GCA_031431095.1. GTDB lineage: Bacteria > Acidobacteriota > Vicinamibacteria > Vicinamibacterales > 2-12-FULL-66-21 > JAICSD01. The sequence continues at coordinate 4,563 of JANPCT010000537.1, forward strand.
TGCTGGAGCACTCTCCAGTGATCTTTGTGACTTTCGTGACTTGTTGAATGTTCGTCGTCTCACGCCGGCGGGGTCGCCGTCTTCCTCGCCGGATTGAAGAACGGCGTCTTCACCACCCGGGCGTGGACACGATGGCGCACCGCCTCTACAGTCATCTCGAACTGCAACTCGGTGCCTTCGGCGTAGTGCGGCCGGTCAACCGACGCGAGCGCGATCATCCGCTTCAACACCGGCGACCACGTGGTAGACGTCGCTTTGCCGATCTGCGTGCCGTTGCGGTAGACGGGCGTCGCGACGCGTGAGGCGGTGGCCGCGACGGCGGGGGCCAGCCCGGCCCCGTCGTACAGCTTCTCGACTTCGTTCCAGTCGATTTCGAGTCCGACGATCTGCCGGGCAGGACCGCGGGCGTGTGCCGCGCGCAGGGCGCGCTGGCCGATGAACCGGCCCTTGTCCGCGCTGACCAGGCGTCCCATCCCGAGCTCGTACGGCGTGTACATCTGGGACGGGATCATCGCCTTGCGGCTGCTGAAGAAGTCGACTTC
>JANPCT010000538.1:0-5181 GCA_031431095.1 Acidobacteriota bacterium
GTGTTAAAACAATGGGCCTTGTTTTGGGCGTTTCTTCTCGGGTTTGCCCGCGACTCTTGCGCTCTCCCGCCAGGAATCGTAAAAAACAGGCCACATTTCACGGGTTATCGCCGGCACGAGTGTTGCTATTTTACCGGCCGAAACCCGTATGCCCCGCGCCCATAGCTCTCTAGGAACACTCGCCGGCGCACCAGCCCCGAACCTGCCGTCCGATGTCCATCTCCATGGCCGCGCGCTGACCTGCGGTCATTGCAGTTATGGCTTGGAGTGCGTGGAGCAGAACCGCCGTTCCGGCACGTGGGTGGGATCGTTCATCTGTCCGAACTGCCGCAGTGAATATTTCTACGCTTATCGGTGGGGCCGACTCATGAAAAAAACATAGGCGCGTGCTTGACGCTTGCCCGACCTGGCTCGTGGCAGGCGGCAGACAACAGGCCGTCAGGCGTGTGGGCCCGTCACCTCCGGGCGGGCCGCCCTCCACAGCTCGCAGCGCTGGCTTGGCGGAAGATCGAACCTCCTGTTGTCTGTTGCCTGGCACGAGCCAGACTCTTGTACAGAGCGAGTACCTTGGCTCAGCGGCCGCCTCACTCCCAGCGGAACACCTTGGCCGAGAGTGCGGTGCAGACGAGGAAGGTGACGAGCAACGCCGCCAGATCCAGCGTATGCGCCGACCATGCCTCCCCTACCCAAATCCCTCTCAGCAGCGACGCGGCGTAGGTGAGTGGAAGAACCTGCGCGACGGCGCGCAGCGGCGGCGGCAGATCCGCAAGCGGTACGAAGAGCCCGCACAGACCCACCATCGGATAGAGAATCAGCGACGCCATCGGTTGTGCGAAACGTGCGGTCGGCACCAGGCTCGCGATCAGGAACCCCATCGACATGATCGCCAGGGTGCTGAACGCCAGGGCCAGCGCCGACGAGACGATCGGCACGTCAAGGTTCACCGGGTAGTATCGCTTCCCCGCCAGCAGCAGCAACGCCATGGTGAGAAGCGTGAACGCGAGCTTGACCAGTACCTGCGCGGTCAGGATGGTGTGCGGGCGCAGCGGCGTCGCGCGCAGCCGTTTCAGGATGCCGCTCTCACGGTAAATCGCAATGATCGTGATCAGCGACAGCACGGCGCTGAGCGAGATCAACAACACCGCGAGCACCGGGATCTGGACGCCCAGCAGACGCGTCGCCGGATCGGACAACTGCCTCGGCCGCGCGCCAATCAGCCGTCCCATGATTACGAAAGTACCGACCGGGACCGCTACGCTGCCGATCAGTCCGAGCGGCTCGCGCACGAAGATCTTGATCTCGAGCCAGGTCAGCGCCAACAACCCCCGCATCATGAACCGGCTCCGTAACCGCGGCCGCCGTGTGGCACGCCGGGCGACCTCACTCGCGCACCGAATGACCTGTGAGCTTCAAGAAAACGTCTTCCAATCCGGCATGCTCGGTCTGGAAATCCGTGACGTGGAGCTGGTGCTCTGAGAGGCATCGAATCACCGCGGTGACGAGGTCGGCGCCCGTGCCTCGTATCGTCACCTGGGCGCCTCGCCGCACCAGCGAATCGACGCCGGGGATGGCGCCGAAGTACGCGTCGGCGGCCACGTCGGTCATCGTCAATACGACCGTGCGCTGTGGACAGTGACGCATGATCAGCCCCTGGGGCGTATCGACGTCAACGATACGGCCGTGATCGATGATCGCGACGCGGTCGCACAAACGCTCCGCTTCCTCCATCAGGTGCGTGGTGAGGAATACGGTCTTTCCGCGATCGCGGATGCCTCGTACCAGTGCCCAGATGGCACGGCGCGCCTGCGGATCGAGTCCGGTGGTGAGCTCGTCGAGGAACACCAACTCCGGGTCGTTGATCAGGGCGAGCGCAATGAAGAGCCGCTGCTTCTGCCCTCCCGAGAGGGTCATGAACCAGGCGTTGCGTTTGTCGGTGAGGCCCAGCTGCTCCAGCAACCGATCGCCGTCGACCGGACGGCGATACAGCGAGGCCCATAGACGGACCGCCTCGCGGACCTTGATGCGCTTCTGCAGCTGTGCTTCCTGCAACTGCACGCCCACCCGTTCCTGCAACTGGTAGACGTTGCGTATCGGGTCGAGCCCCAGGACCGAGATGCGTCCTCTATCCGGCCGCCGCACGCCTTCGACGCACTCCATCGTCGTCGTTTTGCCGGCGCCGTTGGGCCCGATCAACCCGAAGATCTCTCCCGCTCGCACCTCGAACGACACGTCATCGACCGCGACGGTGGCGCGGTAGGCCTTGCGCAATCCCGTGACCTCGACAACGGCATCGGTCATGAGTGCGGCCACAACGTCCTGATAAACCGCCGCAACCCCTCGAGGCACGCCCGTCCGACGACTACGGCGGCCACGACCAGGACACCCGCCACGAGCGCAAGCTTGAGGGCCAATATGCCCTCAAGAATATGCCGGTTCGCTGCTGTCGATCCGCGGCAGTGCCACTCGACGTGTAAGTAGAGACGGAATCAATCGGGAACATCCGCGACACAAGGAGCGGATTTCGGCCGAGTTCACGGGCCCAACCTTGGTAGACTTCGGTGCAATGCCCCGACGCCCGCTCGCCTGGTGTCTCGCTGCCGTGCTGTCGATGGCGAGTTTTCCCCTGGCCGCTCTTACTCGACTCGCGTCCGCCGACGGCCAGTACTGGGACATCCAGGACACCTCGCCGTGGGCGCAGGACAGCGGCGGCATTGCGACCGGCGGCGGCGCGAACCCTTTCAACGGGTTCGGCTATCTGAAGATCCGTGTGCGACGGGGCGCACCGCGCGCGATCACGCTGGTCGGCAATCAGTACCTGCGCGGCTTCGGCCTTGCCCATGACGGGCAGGAGCGGTTCGATTCGATCACGCCGGTCTTCGAGCAGGGCGTCCTCGTCGCCCGTTCGCTCTATGCGCCGAAGGAGACGAATTACCTCCGCTATTTCGATCGCGTCACCAACACCACGAGTGAGCCGCTCGTCGTCGACGTCGCATGGGGCGGCGCCGCGGGAGCGTTCGCGGACGGCGGGCGCGTCGCCGTCGCGTCATCGTCGAATGGCGATCGCCGCATCGACTTGACCGACACGTTCGTCACCGTCATGCAACACGCGCGGCCGGGCTCGGCGCCCGAGCGCGGCCCTTCAGGGCATGGTCCGTCCGCCCACGTGCTCGGCAGCGGCACAGGGCTGCGACGCGGCGTCGGCGACATGTACGCGAATCCATTTACCGATCGATATCCCGGGTACGATCCCGCCTACATCGGCTACGTTTTCACGCTGGCGATTCCTCCCGGGGCGACGCGGGCCCTGATGACGTTCGTCGTCAAGGGGCTCAGCGAAGTCTACGACCCGCGGGGCGGGTTCCCCACGCAGATCCCTGACGGCATCGTTGCGCCGAAAACCGACAGTCCCTACACCGGAGCGGACGCGCGCGTTCCTCCGGCCGGATCCGAGATCGCCAAAGTCTCGGCCGTCGCGCGCCGGCTGGTTGCGGACCCGGATCTGCGCGGATTGACACGACGGCAGCGTGCCCAGATCGCCAATTGGCACATCGCCGCTGCCCCGCTGCTGCCTCCATTTTCGGTTGTCGAGAAGACCGCGTCGGAGGTCCAGGATGCCTTGAGCCGCGCCGATCTCACCAGCGAAGACCTTGTCGACCTGTACTTGGCACGTGTGGCCGCGCTCGATCGGCACGGGCCGGCATTGCGCGCCATGCTGGCGATGAACCGCACCGCCATTGCGGATGCCCGTCGTCTCGACGCGGAACGGACGGCCGGACGCGGCCGCGGCCCGCTGCATGGCATCCCGGTCGTCTACAAGGACAACATCGACGTGCTCGGCCTGCCCACGACTGGCGGGTCACTGGCGTTGGTCGAGCACCATCCGCGACTCGATTCGCGCGTGGCGCAGGCCATGCGCAACGCCGGCGCGATTGTGCTGGGAAAATCAAATCTCGACGAATTCCCGTTCGGCGACTTCGGCATCAGTTCCGTTGCCGGCACCATCGGCAACGCGTACGACCCGTCGCTCAGTACCGCCGGCTCGAGCGGCGGGACCGCAGTTGCGGTTGCGTCCAGCATGGCAACTCTCGGCTTCGGCACCGATACTTGCAATTCGCTGTCGAACCCCGCGGCCTTCGCATCACTGAGCACGATCCGTACGACGCGTGGCCTGACCAGTCGTGCCGGCGTGATGCCGCTGAACACGTTCAACGACGCGGTCGGGCCGATCGCGAAGTCGGTGCGCGAACTGGCGCTGGTACTGGATGCCGTCACCGGCTCCGACCCCGCGGACGACGCAACCGCGGAGGCGGATCGACACCGCGGCCCCTCCTTCGCGGCGTCGCTCGATGCCGGCGCACTGAAGGGTGCGCGCATCGGCGTGTTACCCCAGTTGTTCGTCGGCATCACTGGAGAGCGCGAAGCGGCCGCACTGATGCGCAAGGTCGCTGCGGAACTGACGACCGCCGGCGCGACGATCGTCGATGTCGCGATTCCGGATCTGGACGATCGTTACAAGGAAGCGCGCGGCAGCGCTCCCGGATCGTTGCAGGCCGCATGGGAGGCCTACCTGGCGCGTGGTGCGGCGCCCGCTGACCGCGTGCTGACTATCCAGGATCTTCTGCACTCAGGGAAGCTCGCACCGGTCAGCGCCCGCCGCTTCGAGGACGCGCTGCGTCCGGTAGCCACGGGCACCGCCGGCGAGGCCGCGACGAACGCGTTTTACCGGCGCCGTGAGGGGTTCCGCTCGTTGTTCGTCGACCTCATGGACCGGGAGCGGCTGGACGTACTGCTCTACCCCGCGAACCAGGCCCGGCCCGCGACGCACGAGGGCGGGCTGGCGCGCTACGGGGGGGAGCCCGGCACGTGCGAAGAGAGCGCCATGACGGGACTGCCGCAGGTCACGGTACCGGCGGGCTTCCTCGGCGGACGTTATCCGTTCGGCGTTTCGTTCCTCGGAAGACTGTGGGCGGACCGGCAGGTTCTCGCGCTCGCCTACGCCTACGAGCAGGCGACGCACCACCGCCGCCCGCCCGCGTGGCTACGCTGACGGCATTGCGCCAGCCGATGCGGCCGGGTCGGGAGCGCCGCGTCCGCCGCACGCTCCATCTCTTCGATCGGGCGTTTCGTCAGAGCGGTCGTGTCCTGCATCACCGCTTCCCAGGAATCGCGCGCCCTGGCGGC
>JANPCT010000539.1:0-6640 GCA_031431095.1 Acidobacteriota bacterium
ACGAGTGGTCTGGCGCCGCGGTCGGTGGCGCGTGCCATCGCGTGTGTGCGCGGCTACTACCGCTTTCTGCTGCTCGAGAAACGCATCACGGTCGATCCGGCCAAGGACCTGCGAGCGCCGCGGGCGTGGCCGGCGCTGCCCAAATATCTCGACACCGCCCAGGTGGACAGCCTGCTCGCGCAACCGGACGTGCGCACACCGCGAGGGCTGCGCGACAAGGCGTTGATCGAGCTGCTTTACGCGACCGGCCTTCGCGTCACGGAGCTCCTCTCGCTGAAACCCGCCGACGTGAATCTCGAGTCGGGATACCTGACCTGCATCGGCAAAGGAGACAAACAACGCATCGTCCCGCTCGGCCGCGAGGCCGCGGACTGGGTGCGGCGCTACGCCGCCGAAGGACGTCCCGCCTTGCTGAAGACGCGCAAGACACCGTGGCTCTTCGTCAACGCACGAGGGGGGACGCGGCTGTCGCGCGTCGGGTTCTGGAAGGTGCTGCGCGACTACGGCATCAAGGCCGGCGCGCCGCCGGGCCTGAGTCCGCATATGCTACGTCACTCGTTCGCGACCCACCTCCTCGAGCGCGGCGCCGATCTGCGCGCGATCCAGATGATGCTCGGCCACGCCGATCTGTCGACGACGCAGATCTACACGCACGTCCTCGAGGCGCGTCTGCGCGCGGTCTACGACGAATTTCATCCCCGGAAATAGCGCCCGGCGGGACCGGAAGCCGGTGCACGAATCGGCTCGGAGCGGCGGATCGTTTCGACGCTGGTAGAGGACGAAGAGCGGCGCGGCGTCCATGGGGACGGCTCACCGCGGCCGGCTCTCCTATGATACAATTGTAAGGTTTCAGCATACGAAATCACGGCAAGCGAAGGAGCTCGATCCGCACATGAGCAAAGGGCGTTACCTGTTTACCTCGGAGTCGGTGACGGAAGGTCACCCGGACAAGATCGCCGATCAGATCTCCGACTCGATTCTCGACGCGATTCTGGCGCAGGATCCCGTCGGCCGCGTCGCCTGCGAGACCCTCGTCACGACCGGCCTGGCGATCGTCGCGGGAGAGATCACGACGAGCTGTTACGTCGACTTCCCGAGCATCGTCCGCGAAACGATTCGCGAGGTCGGCTACACGCGCGGTAAGTACGGGTTCGACTCCGAGACGTGCGCCGTGCTGTCGTCGATCCACGGGCAGTCTCCCGACATCGCCCAGGGCGTCGATCCGGGCGGCGCGGGGGACCAGGGCCTGATGTTCGGCTACGCGTGCACCGAAACGCCGGAGCTGATGCCAATGCCGATCATGCTGGCGCACAAGCTCGTGCGCGGCTTGTCGGAGCGCCGGCGTGACCACTCGATGGATTACCTGCGGCCGGACGGCAAGTCGCAGGTCTCGATCGAATACGACAACGGCCGCCCGGTGCGCGTCGACACGGTCGTCATTTCCACGCAGCACAGCCCCACCGTCACCAACGATACGCTGCGCGAAGACATCACCGAGCAGATCGTCAACAAGGTGATTCCGAAAGAGATGATGGACGGCAAGACCCGCGTCCTCATCAACCCGACCGGACGATTCGTCGTCGGCGGTCCGCACGGCGACGCCGGGGTGACGGGACGCAAGATCATCGTCGACACATACGGCGGCGCCGCCCCGCACGGCGGCGGCGCGTTCTCCGGGAAGGACCCGACGAAGGTCGATCGATCGGCGTGCTACATGGCGCGCTACGTCGCCAAGAACGTCGTCGCTGCGGGGCTCGCCGAGAAGTGCATGGTGCAGCTCGCCTACGCGATTGGCGTCGCCGAGCCCGTCTCGGTCTATATCGAGACCTCCGGCACCGGCACGATCGCGGACGACAAGATCAGCGAGCTGGTGCGCGCGCACTTCAAGCTGACCCCGCGCGGCATCATCGAGTCGCTCGATCTGCGCCGGCCGATCTACAAGAAGACCGCGGCCTTCGGGCACTTCGGCCGCACGGAGCCGGAGTTCACCTGGGAGCGGACCGACAAGGCGGCCGCCCTTCGCGCAGATGCGGGCCGGTAAGTGGCGGTTGGCGATTGCGGATTGAAGACTCACGGGATTGCCGACTGGTGAATTGGCGATTGGCCTAGGCTAGCGGCCGGTCCGGAGATGCGCACACCTATCGGAATTCGCCAATCGGCAATCCGGCAATCTACAATCTTCAATCTTCAGTCTTCAGTTTTTAGTCGTCGATCGACCCTGTTGACGCTGGCCGCGCTCGTCGCGGTCGGTGTCTTTCTGTTTCTGGTGGTGGTCCCGCCGCGAGCCCTGACGGTCGGGTCGAGCCTCTCTCCAGATCTCACCGGCCGTACCATCGGCGGCGCTTATCACGTCCACACCACTCGCTCCGATGGCATCGGCGATCGCGACGCGGTCGCTGCCGCCGCTGCCCGCGCCGGTCTGGCGTTCGTGATTCTCACGGACCACGGCGACGGCACCCGTCCGCCCGATCCTGCGGTGTACTTGCACGGCGTGCTCGTCCTCGAGGGTGTCGAAATCAGCACGGACGAAGGGCACTACGTCGCCTTGGACATGCGGCGCGCGCCCTATCCGCTGGGCGGCGCCGCGGCGGCGGTGGTCGAGGATGTCGCCAGGCTTGGCGGGTTCGGAATAGCGGCGCACCCTGATTCTCCGAAGCCAGGCTTGCGCTGGACTGACGACCACTCTGCGATCGACGGAATCGAGTGGCTGAATGCCGACAGTGAATGGCGAAACGAGCCGGGCGGGCGAAGGCTTCGCGCCGGCATCGGCTATTTTCTCAGGCCCGGGCCGGCGATCGCGCGTTCGTTCGATCGGCCTGTCACGCTGAATCGGTGGGACCGACTTACCGTGGCGCACGCCGTGGTGGCGCTTGCCGGGGCCGACGCTCACGGCGGCGTCGGCCGCAGGGCCGAAGAGCCGAACCGCACCCTCTGGAGCACCGTGGGCATCCCCAGCTACCAGGCGAGTTTTCAGGCATTCAGTAATCGGGTGCTTCTCGATCGTCCCCTCGCGGGCGACGCCGCCCTGGATGCCCGTGCCGTCTTCAGCGCGATTCGGCAGGGCAGGGTGTTCACCGCGATCGACGGCCTCGCGACGCCCGCCGTTCTCGACTTTCACGTGGAGGACGCGATGGCTCACGTGCCGATGGGGAGCGTGGCCGCGGCTGACTCCGACGCGACCATCGTTGCCAGGGCCGCCATGCCGCCAGGCGCAGAGTTGTTGCTTCTCCGCGACGGCCGGGAGGTGGATCGGAGCGCCGATGAAATTCGCCGAACTGTCAGCGATGACCACGCGGCATATCGGGTCGAAGTCCGGCTGCCGGGTGTACCGGGCACCCCCCCGATCCCCTGGCTCGTCAGCAACCCCATTTATTTTCGTGCAACGTCGGCGCCTCAGGTGCCGCCGGTGAACTCCGCGACCGCCGCTGTCGATGACGCCATCGCGCCGTTCCCTTGGCGTCTCGAGAAGGACACCAGCTCGAGTGGAATCCTTCGAACAGGGGAGCACAGTGTCGACCTCGAGTTCAGGCTTGCCAACGGTGCCCGCGGCAATCAGTTCGTCGCCCTTGCCACCGACATGCAGCGCCAGTCGTTCACTGCCATCGATCTGTCGCTCGCGGCAGATCGGCCGTCGCGCATTTCCGTCCAGGTGCGGCGTGCCGATGGAACGCGGTGGGGGAGGTCCGTATACGTCGATTCCGCCGGATCCCGCGTGCGTGTGGCGTTGTCGGATTTGCGGGCGACCATCGGGTCAGCGGGCTCGGCTGTTAGCGGTATCGATGTCACCTCCATCCTGCTCGTCGTCGACCTCACCAACGCCGCGCCCGGCCGCGCCGGCAAACTCAGGGTTCTGAGTAGCGCACTAGTGAAGTAGTTAACCAGTAAAATAGTTTACTAGTGTGCTACGCTAAGGGCTAAGGCCAATGTTTGTCGAGCTGCGCAAGGACGATTCACGGCCTGTCTATCGCCAGGTTGCCGACGAGTTCCAGCGAGCCGTTTCGCTGGGGATTCTCAAGCCTGGCGAATCGTTGCCGGCGACGCGGCAGTTGGCCGTGGAACTCCGGCTGAACGCGAACACGGTGCAGCATGCGTATCGCACGCTCGTGCTGGAAGGCGTGGTGGAAATTCGCCGCGGTCTCGGCGCCTTCGTGGCCGCCGCGCCGCGCGAGTCCCGCCACAAGCCCGCGGCCGTCGCCCGGCGGATCGCTGAGCGCGCGTTGCGGGAGGCGTTCCGTCACGGACTGCTGGCGAGCGATCTGATCCAGGCGCTTGACGAGATTTCCCCGTCGTCCGCCCGCGCGGCGAAGCGCTAGGGGCCTACCGGCTCCGCGGGCGCCGTCCGCGTCAGGTGCGAGCCGTGAGGAGAAGGTACGCCGCACTGCCTGCGGCCAGGATGTTCGGCGCCCATCCGGCGAGAATGGGATCGAGCATGCCCGCCTTGCCGATGGCGGCGAATGCGTTGCCGACGACGTAGTAACTCAGCGCCAGGACGATGCCGATGCCGATGCCGTAGAGCGTGCCACGCTTGCCGGTCGTCATGCCAAAGGGGATGGCCAGCAGCGTCATGACGACGGTGACGAGCGGGAAAGCCAGCTTCTTCTGCAGCTCGATCGTGAGCGGAACCACGTTGATGCCGCTGGCTGCTTGCTCGTCGATGAAGCGTTTCAGCTCCGGCACCGTCATCATCTCGGCAATGGGCTGCTCGGTCTCGAAGTACTCGGGCAGCTCGAGGTTCAGCGTGCGCTGCGCAAATGCCGTCCAGCGTCCGCGCCCGGTGAAGTCCTGCTGCCAGCCGTTCGCGCCGAACCACTGACCTCCCGCGAAGGTGGCGCGCGGGGTAAAGAGCTGGCTCTCCAGCTGCCATCCCTCTCTCGCCGGGCGGTAGATCGCCAGGTTCTGGATGGCCTGCTGCTGCGGATCGAACCGCGTGTAGTGATAGATGTTGCCGTCCCGCCCGATCAGCCATGTGCGCGTCAACGGGCTCGACGTTCGCGGCGGGCGGCCGCGAATCGCGGAATCGAGGCGATCGACCTGCTCGTTGGCGCGCGCCAGGACCTGCTGCTCGAGGCCGAACAGCACGCCGCTCCAGACGACCGAGAGGAGGAGGAGCGGGGCGGCGATGCGGTACAGGCTGATGCCGCACGCCTTCATCACCGACAGCTCGTTCGAACGGCTGAGCAGCCCGAATGTGATGAGCACGCTGAGGAGCGCCGCGAGCGGGATGACGAAGTAGACGAACTGCGGCGTCATGAAGCCGAGCAGCCGCAGCACCATCCCGGTGGTGGCCTGCCCCTTGAACAGCTTGTCCGATTTATCGATGAAGGTGCCGATGTAGAAGATGCCGAGAAGCGCCGCGAACGAAATCCCTGCCGCCCGCAAGTAGATCGCGCTGATGTAACGGTCGAGGATATTGGGCATCAGCCACGACAGGCGCGGCACCCGGATGACGACGACCACGCCTCGTCCTCGCGGTACGGCGGGCGGATTCGCGCCGGTCTCTACCGGGGCGGCGTTCGGTTCCCTGCGGCGATCCACCCACCCCGAGGCGAGCTGGGTCAGTGTGACGACGCTGCGGAAGGGGAGGCGTCCCTCGGCCCATCGCGCCCGCCACATCAGCGCCACCATGCCGAACGGCAGCAGGATGAGGTTTGGCGCCCACCGCGACAGCCTGGCCACGATGAGCGGCTGCGCGCCGCCGGCGTCACCCGAGTAATACCCGCGCGTCACCGATTGCGCCAGGTAGAGGATGACGTAGTAGCCGAAGATCACCGCGATACCGACGACGAATCCGGCGAGCTTGCCGTCGCGGGCGACCGTCAGCCCGAGCGCGACTCCGATGATGGCAAAGACGACGCAGGCCGCGGGAAAGGAGAAGCGCTGCTGAATCGCCTCCATCTCCTGGTGTGCCGGCAGGCCGTTCCTCGTCTTGTCCGCCGCCTGCTGCTCGATCTGCGGAATCGACATTTCGTTCATTCCGCGAAAGAGCTCGAACCGGGCGAACACCGATTTCGGATCGAGACCGACAATGATCGACGTCGGGAACCTGTAGGTCTCGACCTGTCTGCCATCGACGCCGCGCCGTGAATAGCGCGTGCCGTCTTCCAGCACGAGATCGACCGTCTGCTTGTCGCGATCGAGGACCAGACGACCGCGCCGTGCCATGTAGACGATCGGGGCCTCCTGCCGGCTGGTGTCGGCGACCAGCACATCCTTCCACCCGCCGCCGGGCGGGAGGTCGCGCGCATAGAGGATCCATCCCGGCAGGTTCGTGTAGAACACTTGCGGCCGGACATCGTTCTCCATCTGCTGCGAGATGACGTCGTAGGTGATCTGGCGGAAGGACTGGTTGGAGTCGGGAATGGCGGAGAGCATCACCCACAGATGAACGGAGCCCGCCAGCGCGGCGAGCAGCAGCACCGGCCGCAGCAGTCGGTAGGGGCTGACGCCGCACGCGAGCAGCGCCATGGACTCGCGGTCGCCCGACATCCGGCCGAGGCCGATCAGCAGGCCGACCAGGAGCGCCATCGGAATCGTGACCCCGAGCGCCTGGGGAATGAGGGTCAGCAGGATGCGGCCCGCGGTGAGCCACGGCACCCCCTTGGACACCAGTTGCTCGAGCTGGACCATGACGGGCGGGATG
>JANPCT010000540.1:0-6151 GCA_031431095.1 Acidobacteriota bacterium
CGCGCCGCCGCGTCGAGACCGGCGCGCAGGTCGACGTCATGAAACGCCGGGGCGCGTTCAGCTTTCACCACGAGGCTAACGAACGACGCCGCGTCGATCGCCTCGCCGACACCGCGCCAATACCAGTACAACAGCAAGTCATCGACGAGGCGCCGCCAGCGCGTACGAAGGCGCACGCCTTCGAGCAGCGGCAGCATCCCGCGATAGATGCGCTCCAGCGCATCGCCGGCGGCGGGCCGGGTGCGCGCCATTCGCATCAACGTGCGGCCGCGTCGGCTGAGACGTCCGTAATCGCCCGACAGCGGCAGGGCCGGTATGAGGGCGGGATGCCGATGCGCCAGGGCCACGTCCGCGTGACCTTCGTCCCGTTTGCGACGCAGGGCCCTGCCCAGGTCGGTGTATTCGTGATGCGACCCCGCCGCCGCTGCCGCGAAGCGCATCTGTGCGCCGGCGGCAATCAACCGGTATCCCAGTTCGTAATCCTCGTGGCAGCGCAGGCGTTCGTCGAAGCCCCCGACCTCGGACAGCAGGGCGCGTGACAGCGAGAAGTTTCCACTGAGCAGGTCCGAGTAGGCGAACCGATGTCCCGACTCCCGCATCCGATCGAACATCATTTCCCACCACGCGCGCAGCATGATGGCCAGAAAATCGTGACGCCCCTGCAGCTCCGGCGGAAGATACCCGATCACGACCGTACGCGCGCCGCCATGCCCCGCGACATGCTCCGCGACGAACTGCGGCGATACTTCGATGTCGTCGTCCAGAAAGATCAGGAGATCGCCTGTCGCGGCGTCCGCGCCGCGATTGCGCGCCGCTGCCGGTCCGGATGGCGGCTGCTCGATGGCGCGGACTCGCACCGGCCAGTTCCCCGCCGCCACTTCCGCCGTCCTATCGGTGCATCCGTCAGCGACGACGATGATGTCCATGGCTTCGGCGGGATAAGTCTGCGCACAGAGCGCGCGCAGGGCCCGTTCTACGGACAGCCGGCGATTGTGCGTCGGGATGACAACCGAAACGGAACGTGCCGTCACTGCCGCCTCTCGACCCACGCGCGGGCGCGGCGCCGCGCGACGAAGTAGGCGAGTGGACCAGCGAGGCAACCGCGCAGCTCGGCGAACAGCAGGTCTAGCGGCACCCTGCCGGGCGCGCCCCGCAGCGTCTGCCACAGGCGCGGCAGCTGCGTAAAACGGAGCCAGCGCGCCGCGTGACGGACTGTTCCGAACTCACGCTCGAGCAGCAGGCGCCGCGTCCACATCGCATAGACGCCGACGCCGTAGCCATACAGCGCCTCTCGCAGTGCTTCCCACGTCCGTCGATGGCGATGCCAGCTGACGGCGCGCGGATCGTAAACGATGCGGTAGCCTCCGGCGAGAATCCGCCCGAACATCTCGTGATCGCCGCCGGACTTCGTCAACGTGCCGGCATCGAGGGCTTCGTCAAACCCGCCGATGCGGTCGATCAGCGTCCGCCGCACCGCCATGTTCGCTCCCGCGCCGCAGGGTGCAACGTCGACTGGATCGTGACGCGTGCCGTCGAACACCACCCGCTCGAAGCCTCGGGCGAAGGGACTCAGACGCTCGAACCATTCCTGCGCGGGTGTCTCGAGCTCGAGCGGCAGGGTCAAGCCGGTGGCGCAGAGGACGCGCGGATCGTCGAAGGCTTCGAGCAGGTGGCCCAGCCACGCCGCCTCCGGCGCCGCATCGTCATCCGTGAAGGCGACAATCGACGCCGTCGCCTCGGCGAGCGCGCGGTTGCGCGCGGCGTCGAGCCCCGGACGATCCTCGCGGACGTACCTGACGCCCGGGAAGCGGGCGGCGACTTCACGCGTACGGTCCGTCGCCGGATTGTTGTCGACGACGATGATCTCGGCGGGCACGGGTTGCAAGGCGGCGACGGCGTGCAGTGCGCGGGTCAGGTCCTCCGGACGTTCCCGCGTGCAGATGGCGACGGCCGCAGCCGGCAGCGGGGAGGTGCGTACCGCCGGACCGAGGTAGTCGTCCACCGCCCAACGCCACCGGCTGGTCCAGACCTGCTTGAGGAGCGCGTGTGCAGCGTCCTGCATGTCCACCCGCCCATCCACTACCGGAACATAAAACTGGGCGACCGGTGTGCCGCGGCGGCGGATCAGGACGAAAGCTCGTGTATAACGGCCGTCCACACCCACATCAGGGGACATTTGTTCGATGTCGAGCTGGACGATCGCGGTCCCCACCTTGCGGCTGAGGTGCAAACCTGCTGCCGTGCCGGCGGGGGCTAATATTTCGGCAGTGAGGGATCGATGCGATCGATCCAGGCCAGGATACCGCCGGTCAGATTCTTCGCGTTCTCGATACCGTGTTGCTGCAGCAGTGCCACCGCCTTTGCGCTGCGCCCGCCCATCTTGCAATGAACCACGATCTCGGGCGCGCCCGCCCCCTGAGGCACCTCGGCCAGCCGCTTCGGCAGGTCACCGAGCGGTATGAGGACGGACCCCGGGATTCGGCAGATTTCGAATTCACGCGGCTCGCGCACGTCCAGCACCCACGGCGCCGCTCCGTTGCCTCTGCCATCCAGCTGCGCTTTCAGCGCCTCGACCGAAATCTCTGGAACCTGCGGGGCCGCGGCAGCATTGGCGGCGGCCTGCGGCACGCCGCAGAACTGCTGGTAGTCGATGAGCGATGTCACCGTCGGATGATCCCCGCAGACCGGGCACGCCGGATCGCGGCGCAGCTTCATCGTGCGGAATTCCATGCCGAGCGCATCGAGCAGCAGCAGCCGTCCCGCCAGCGTGGTGCCCACGCCAAGAATCAACTTGATTGCCTCTGTCGCCTGGATGGTGCCGATGATGCCAGGCAGGACGCCGAGAACGCCGCCTTCGGCGCAGCTTGGCACGAGGCCCGGCGGCGGTGGTTCCGGATACAGGCAGCGATAACATGGCCCTCCTCTGGTGGCGAACACCGACGCCTGCCCGTCGAAGCGGAAGATGCTGCCGTACGCATTCGGGATGCCGAGCAGCACGCACGCGTCGTTCACGAGATAGCGCGTTGGAAAGTTGTCGGCGCCGTCGACGACGACGTCGTAGCCGCGAAGGATATCGAGGGCGTTGGCGGATGTGAGCGGTGTCTCGTGCGTGACGACGCGGATCTCGGGGTTGAGGGATGTCAGCCGATCGGCGGCCGCCTCGACCTTGCGCCGCCCCACATCCGCCGAGCTATAGAGAATCTGCCGCTGAAGATTGCTGAAGTCCACGACGTCGAAGTCGACGATGCCGAGCGTGCCCACGCCCGCCGCGGCCAGGTATAGCGACGCCGGCGAACCCAGGCCGCCGGCTCCGATGCAGACCACTCGCGCGTCTTTGAGGCGGCGCTGACCCTCGACGCCGACCTCCGGAATGATCAGGTGGCGGCTGTAGCGCTGTACTTCGGCGTTGCTCAGGGCCTCCGAGCCGCCGGCCACTGACGGGACGATGCTCACAGTGTCGCCCGCCGATACGGGCGTGTCCTCCCGCTGCAACTGTCGGATGTCCTCGTCGTTGACGTAGATATTGACAAAGCTCCTGAGCGCCCCGTCGGCATTGAACAGATGCGGGCGCAGGTCGGGATGCGCCGTCGTCAACGCCCGCAGCAGCTCGCCGGCAGTTGCGCCCTCTACCGGGACGACGGGCTGCCCGCCGGTGAACGGCCGAAGCGGCGTGGGAACGAGAATGCGAACCGGCATGTGCGTGGGCTCCTCTAGGTAATGGATTCTTCGTGGTAACCGGAGCGATCGGGCCGCAAGCGCCAGGAGCGCAGCTCGCGCGGCGTTCCCCTGCGAACCGACACGATGAGATAACTGAGGTTGGGCCAGGCGTGCGCCAGATCGAACGCCGACGGTTCAGCGGGATGATCGGGATGCGAGTGATAGAAGCCGACGATCTCGACGCCGAGTTGCGCGGCGCGGGATTCTGCGCGCCGGTAGTCGTCCGGCCCGATGAGGAAGCGGCGGCGCCGTTCCAGATCCGTGCTGTTGTCGAGCCGCAGGGTGGACGCGACTCCCTCGTCGGCGCTTCCCAGCAGGACGCCGCAGCATTCGTCAGGGTAGGCGTCCACGGCATGGGCGCGAATGTCGGCGCGAGTCGCGGCGGGCACTCGTAGAGCCGGACCGGGCGCCTGCCAGAAGGATTCCGACAAGTAGCGGCTGCCGCCATCCGGAAAGATGGTGACGACGATTCCCTTGTCCAGCGATTGCGCGACGGCGACCGCCGCCGAAAGTGCCGCGCCACTCGATGGACCGACGAGGAGCCCGGCTTCACGCGCAAGCCGCCGCGTCATCGCCAACGCATCCTCTGTCGTGACCGTCAGGTTTCGATCGGCCAGCGCGGGATCGTAAATCGGCGGCACCAGCGCGGTCGCCATGTGCTTGAGACCCTCGAGGGCATGCAGCGGTGAGTCCGGCTGCATCGAAATCAATTCGATTGCGTGCCCGGACGCTCGCAGACATCGTCCTGTCCCGACGAACGTACCGCTGGTGCCGAGGCCGGCGACGAAGTGCGTGATGCGGCCGTCGGTCTGTGCCAGGATTTCTGGTCCGGTCGTATCGAAATGGGCGCGCCAGTTGGCGTCGTTCCCATACTGGTCGGGATAGAAGTAGCGCGACGGATCGGCCGCGTAGATGCGCCGGGCCTCGTGGATGGCGCCATCGGTGCCTTCCATCGGATCGGTCAGCACGAGGTCCGCGCCGTAGGTCTGCAAAATCTGCCGCCGCTCGCGCGTGACGTTGCCGGGCACGCATAACTTCACCAGGAAGCCACGCGCCGCGCCGAGCATCGCGTACGAGATTCCCGTGTTGCCTGAAGTGGCATCGAGGAGGACTTGCCCGGCGCCAAGCAGGCCGCGTCGCTGACCGTCCTCGACCATCGCCAGCGCGGCGCGATCCTTCACGGAGCCGCCGGCATTGTGAAACTCGAGCTTGGCGTGAATTTCGACTCCGGGCTTGGGCTCGAAGGTGCCGAGGCGCACGAGGGGCGTATTGCCGATACGGACGTCCAATACTCGCGTCGTCAGGCTCACAGCTCTTTCGCAAAAAAAAAGCCCGGGATGACTCCCGGGCTTTCGTTGCCGCAGCGCGTCGGGGCTAAGTGCTCATCCCTGTAACGCGCCCGCACGCCTGCCGCGGGCCCCATGTGGGCAGCAACAACAACAGACGAGTCGGGCCGCAACGAGGTAACACACCTTTTTCAATATAGCAGATTGGCGACGGAGAGAAGCAGCCCCGGTAACACTTCGCGCCACAATCGAGAAGTAGCCCCCAGTAACGTCGCGCCACGCCCGGCCCCTCGTGACGCCTATGCCCGACCGGCGAATTCGCGCGTTTCGGTGTGCACCTTCACGCGCTCCCCCTCCTTGATGAAGAGGGGGACGCGGATCTCGAGTCCGGTTTCGAGCGTCGCCGCCTTGGTGACGCCGCCGCTCGCCGTGTCGCCGCGAACGCCGGGCTCCGTGGAGGTGACGGTCAATTCGATGTGCGGTGGAAACTGCAGGCCGATCGGCCCGCCGTTGAACTTCTGCACCTGGACGAGCACGTTGTCGACCAGCAGGAAACGGTCGTCGCCGACGACGTCGGGCTGCAGGGTGAGCGTGTCGAAGCTCTCCTGGTCCATGAAGTGGAATCCGGCGCTGTCGGCGTACTGGAAGGTCGCCTCGATCAACTCGAGATCGGGCTCCGCGAATTTGTCTCCGGCCTTGAAGGTCTTGTCGAAGACCGCGCGCGTGATCATGTTCCGCATCTTGATCCGCACCAGGGTCTGACCACCCCTCGCAGTCGGCCGCGACACCTCGACGTCGATCGCGTGGTACGGCGCCCCCTCGTATTCGAAGAACATCTTCCGCTTTATCTCGATTGCCTCAATCAGCGCTGCCATAGCCCTATATTGTAGCGTTCCATGGCTACGGTGCTCGGGACTGATGGCCGGCCTCGATCGTTTGGCAGGGCGCTGGAAAAGTGGCGCTCTCGGACCTTCCGCCTGAAGGCGGAAACTACAGCAACGCCCACGAAGGGCTACAGCAACGCCCACGAAGGGCTACAGCAACGCCCACGAAGGGCTACGGGAACGCCAGCGAAGGGCTCTGGAGTTTCCGCCTTCAGGCGGAATTCACTCTCTCTTCAGGCGGGGGCCTGTGTGCGCGGCTTGACG
>JANPCT010000541.1:0-5051 GCA_031431095.1 Acidobacteriota bacterium
GCGCCGGATCCTGCTCGAGCGTCAAGAGGTCGATCAGCAGCCGCACCGAGAGCCGCCGGACGTTGTCCTGCCCGAGTGTTTCGAGCATCTCGGCGAACTCCTCCGATACGTCAGCCGCCATCCGGTTTGCCCGGCTGCCGACCTGGTCCAGCCCGGCGCGATAGGCTGCCGACACGAATGGGCGCTCGTTGTACGTGAGCAGCAGCGCTTCCATTGACGCCCACAGGTTCTGGAACGCGTCCTGCCGGCCGAAGTCCGTTTCACTCAGCATCCGCCGGGTCAGGCCGAGGACACGCGACTTGCGGTCGTCATCAGTCGCGATGGTGTTGAAGACGGTGGCGAGCCGCTCCGAAGCCTGACCTTCGATCGCGAGCGTGGTCGCCAGCAACTGGGCGACGCGGTTGTCGTCCATCGCAGCGACGAGGCCGGGAACCACCGCGGCTGACGGGTCGTCAACGCCTGCCGCGACGCCATCACCGCCGGCTTCCGCCAGCATTTGCAGGACGAGATGCGGGTTCAGATTCGAAGTGGCCGCCGCGAGATTCTGCATCACCTCCTGGCGGCGATCCGGCGACAGCACGTCGACGATGCCCATCAGGTGGTGATAGGCGGCGACGACGGCGGCCGCCTGCGACGTCAGCATCGGCGATCCGTCCAGGGTGTGGTGCGGTGCGATGACGTCGGTCGTCAGCTCGCCGATCGCCGTCACATCGCCGGCGATCGACAGCAGGCGAGTGTGCACGGCCTCGTCGGTCGGCCGGGCCCGGTTCAGGATGCCGCGCACCAGCGACCGCCACACATCGTCCTTGCGCCGGATCGGACCAGTGACGTCACGATCGGCGAGGACGTGGGTGTAGTCGATCTGCTGCACGCCGATAGCCGGGTCGCCGTCATCCGCCCAGACCGTTGCCGGCCCGCCTCGCTCGCGGACGACTCGCGTGTCCTCCGACAACACGGCCAGCAGCCGCTGCAGTGCCGGAACGCTCACCTCGCCGGCGAACGTGAGCTGGACGATGTCGCGGTCGTGCAGCCAGCGGGCCGCTTCCGCGACCGCCCCTTCTCGTGCATCGACGGCAAGGCCGGCCACGAGCAAGGTATCGGGCGTCACGCCAAAGGCGAACACCCGGCCGCTGCGACTCCCTGTGATGGCGGCCTGGAGGCGGTCGAGTGAGCCGCGGAGCGCCGGGTGCTCGGCTGGATAGAGGGCCCAGCACCGCGCCGCGGCCATCAGCGCCCGTGCGACAGCCGTGACGCTCCGGGAGACTTCCGGTGAAAGGGTGGGGGCATCCGCCATGGGCGAAGGGAATCGGAATTATACTCTCCCGACTTCATGCGTGCCGTCGATCTCATTCGCACGAAACGGGATGGGGGCCACCTGGACCGGGCCGCCCTGGACTGGTTCGTCGCCGGAGTGACCGATGGCACGGTGCCCGATTATCAGGCCTCGGCCCTCCTGATGGCGATCGTCATCCGCGGCATGACGCCGGAGGAGACGGCGTTTCTGACCGACGCCATGGTGCGGTCGGGCGTCAAGGTCGACTACCCCGGGCTGTCTCGCATCGGGGTCGACAAGCACAGCACCGGCGGAGTGGGGGACAAGACCTCGATCATCCTCGCGCCGCTCGCCGCCGCCTGCGGCGCCTACGTGCCGATGATGTCGGGGCGCGGACTCGGGCACACCGGTGGCACGCTCGACAAGCTGGAATCGATTCCCGGATTCCGCACCAGCCTGACGGTGGCCGAGCTGCGGCGCGCGGTCTCCACGATCGGGTGCGCGCTCATCGGCCAGACCTCGGATGTCGCGCCTGCTGACCGGACGTTATACGCGCTGCGCGACGTGACCGGCACGGTTGAAAGCATTCCGCTCATCACCGCCTCGATCATGAGCAAGAAGATCGCCGAGGGGATCGGCGGCCTGGTCCTCGACGTGAAATGCGGCGATGGCGCGTTCATGAAGACGGCAGACGACGCGCGGCGGCTGGCGCGGTCCCTCGTCGACACGGGCGAACTGGCCGGCGTCAGGACCGAGGCGTTGTTGACGAGGATGGATGCGCCCCTCGGCCTCGCGGTGGGCAATGCCCTCGAGATTGTCGAGTCGATCGAAACACTGAAGGGGCGCGGCCCCGAGGACCTGACCTCGCTCTCGGTGGAGTTCGCCGCGCGGATGGCGGTGCTGAGCGGGATCGAGCCCGATCTGCCTCGCGCCACCGCGCGCGTGCAGGCGGCACTCGAGTCCGGCGCGGGCCTCGAGAAACTCCGTGAGATCATCGCCAACCAGGGGGGAGACCCGCAGGTCGTCGACGACTATTCGCGCCTGCCGGCCGCCCCGGAACGCGACTGCTTCGTCGCGCCGCGCGATGGCGTCGTCACCGCCATGCGCGCGGAAGGCATCGGCCGCGCCGCCGTCCTCCTTGGCGCCGGCCGCGATCGCCTCGACGCCGTGATCGATCACGCGGCCGGCTTCACCATCGTCGCGGCAGTCGGCACCCGGGTCAGGGCCGGCGACCCGATCATCGAGATCCACCATCGCGACGGACATGGGCTTGCCGAGGCGCGGCGGCTACTGGAAGCGGCTGTCGAGGTTGGCGATACGCCCGTTCCGGTGCGACCGCTCGTCTTCGACCGCATTCATGGAAGGACGGCCTGATGGCCACGACCGAACACAGTGTCACGGGCGAGAACGCCTACCAGGCGCCGGCGCGGAAACCGTACGAGCGGCGCGATGTCGCGATCGTCGCCGGTGCCGCCGCGGCGGCGGCCGTCTGCGCGCTGGCCTCGAACCTGTTGCACCTGCCTCGTCTTCAGCCGCTGACCGGACTGATCGTCATCCTCGCCATCGCCTATTGCTTCTCGACCAACCGGCGCGCGATCGACACGCGCATCGTCGTGTGGGGCCTGGGGCTGCAGATCCTGTTCGCCTTGATCGTGCTCAAGACCGCGATCGGACAGCAGGTCTTCAAATCGCTCGCCGCGGTGATCAATCACCTGCTGGACTTCGCGTTTGTCGGATCGAGCTTCGTGTTCGGCCCGCTCGGGAGCAAGGAGGCCTGGCCGCGGATCATGACCACGGTGCTCGGGGCGGAGGGCGCGCAGTACGGGGTCATCTTCGCGTTCCAAGTGCTGCCCACCATCATCTTCATCGCGGCGCTGTTCGCGATCCTGTACTACTTCGGCATCATGCAGCTCGTCGTGCGGGCCTTTGCCGTCGGGATGCACCGTGTCATGCGCGCCAGCGGCGCGGAGTCGCTCAACGTCGCCGCGAGCATCTTCATGGGACAGACCGAGGCGCCGCTCACGATCCGTCCCTTCCTGCCGCGGATGACGGAGTCGGAGCTGATGACGGTGATGACTGCCGGCATGGCGCACATCTCCGGTGGCATCATGGCCGCCTACATCCTGTTCGGCATCCGCGCCGAGCACCTGCTGACCGCCGTGATCATGACGGCGCCCGGCACGCTGATGATGGCCAAGATTTTCGTGCCCGAGACGCAGGTGCCCGAGACGATGGGCAGCGTCAAGCTGGAGATCGAACGCACCGACGTCAATGTGATCGACGCCGCCGGACGCGGCACCGGCGAAGGGCTGGCGCTGGCGCTGAACGTCGGGGCAATGCTGATCTCCTTCCTGGCGCTGATCGCGCTGATCAACGCCGTCCTGGGCCTCGCCCACCTGAGCCTGGAGATGATCTTCGGATGGGTGTTCGCGCCGATTGCGTGGGCGATGGGGGTGCCGTGGCGCGACGCGCCGGTCATCGGCAACCTGCTCGGCACACGGATGGCGCTGAACGAGTTCGTCGCCTACGCGCGGCTCGGCGCGATGCAGTCCGCCATCGACCCGAAGTCCTTCACGATCGCGACATTCGCGCTGTGCGGGTTCGCCAACTTCAGTTCCATCGGCATCCAGATTGGCGGCATCGGGGCACTCGCGCCGACGCGGCGGCACGATCTGGCCCGGCTGGGATTCCGCGCGATGCTCGCCGGCACGCTCGCCAATTTCGTCACGGCGACCATCGCCGGATTTCTGCTTTAGAGGCGGGCGACCCTGCCTCACGCAAGGCGCCTGGCTGTAAGCTGTTTTTCATGAATTATCTCGAGCAGGTCGATCACGCGGCCGCAACGATCCGGGAGCGCGCCGGCGGGATCGTGCCGGACGTGGCGATCGTGCTGGGCTCCGGGCTCGGCGACTTCGCCGGCCAGCTCGCCGACGCCATCTCGATTCCGTACGGCGACCTTCCGGGCTGGCCGGCGGCGAGGGTCATCGGCCACGACGGACGCCTGGTCATCGGCACGCTCGCCGGCAGGCGGGTCGCGGCGTTGTCGGGACGCGCGCATTTCTACGAAGGGCACGACCTCCGCGCGGTCACGTTCGCCACGCGCGTGCTCGGCCGTCTTGGCGTCAAGGTGATGATCCTGACCAATGCCGCCGGGGGCATCAACGCGGTCGACCTCACCCCCGGCACGCTGATGATCATCGACGACCACATCAACCTGGTCGGCACCAACCCGCTCGTTGGCGCCAACGAAGACGCGTTCGGCCCCCGGTTCCCCGATATGTCGGAGGTCTATTCGCAGCGCCTGCGCGGGATCGCCGATGACGTCGCGCGCAGCCAGGGATTGCGTGTCGGTCATGGCGTCTACATCGCGGTACACGGACCGAGCTACGAGACACCGGCTGAGATCCGCTTCTTCCGCACCATCGGCGCGGACGCCGTCGGCATGTCGACGGTGCCGGAGGCGATCGCCGCGCGTCACATGGGCCTCGAGGTCCTGGGCATTTCCTGCATCACGAACGCCGCCGCGGGCGTGTTGCCGCAGCCGTTGAATCACGCCGAAGTGATGGAGGTCGCGCGGCGGGTGCGTGGCACGTTCGCGGCCTTGCTCGAGGGCATCATTGGCGCGATCTGACGGCAAGCGCTGGACCGGCGACCGCCGCACGCGCCAGCGCCGCGCCGCGGCCGAGCGGCGCGCCGCGGCGGAACGCCGGCGAGTCGCGAAACCGGTTCAGGACAGCGAGCGCCGTGTCATCGCCAAGCGTCGCCAGACGGTCCGTCG
>JANPCT010000542.1:0-2703 GCA_031431095.1 Acidobacteriota bacterium
CGCCTTCATTACACAGGGATTCGATAAATGCCTCATGGTGATGTCGGAAGTTTATTTCAAACATGTGTATGAGCGGATAGAAGCCTTGAACCTTGCCGATCCTACCGCGCGCCTGCTGCGGCGCTTGATCTTATCGAATGCCTATCCCATCGAAGTGGATAAAGTTGGGCGCATTCTTGTTCCACAAAACCTGCGGGCTTTCCTGCAAATGGAAGGCGAGGCAATTGTAGCATCCGTAGTACACTGCCGGGTCCCTCCGACAGAGATACAACAACAGCAGATGACGACACGCGACGAGATAGCGCCGCCCTCCCGCGCGCGATCGCTGGTAATTACCGCGGTCAAGGCGGCCGTGAGTATCGGGCTGCTCACTCTGCTTTTCTCGCGCGTCGACGTCGCACGCCTGTGGAGCGTCGCCCGGCAAGCCTCGCCGGCCTGGCTCGCCGCAGCGCTGCTGCTCTACTTCGCCATGGTGATGGCGAGCATCGCGCGCTGGGGAGTCCTGCTGCGCGCTCAGCACGTGCGCCTGCCCTACAGCTTCCTGACGCAGTCGTTCCTCGTCGCCACGTTCTTCAACAACTTCCTCCCGAGCAACATCGGCGGTGATGTCGTCAGGATTACCGACACCGCGCGGGCAGCCGGCTCCAAGACGCTGGCGACGACGGTCGTGCTGATCGATCGGGGGCTGGGGCTGCTCGGTTTGGCGCTGATGGCGGCGACGGGCGCGACGTTGATGCAGCGGATGTCGGTCGGTCCGGTCGGTCCCGTCATGCTGTGGACCGGTTTCGCCGTCGGCGCCATCGTCGCGACCCCGGCGCTGCTGATGCCCGAGTCGGCGACCAGACTGCTGCAGCCGCTCCGCGTGTTTCACCAGGAGTGGGTCGATGCGCGCCTCGAGAAGCTGACCTACGCGCTGACCCGCTTCAAGGAAACGCCGCGCGCGCTGGCGGCCTGTTTCGCCGGGGCGGTGGTCGTCCAGGCCATTCTCGTGGGCTTTTACGCGGCGATCGCGCGGAGCATGCACATCCCGATTGGCTTCGCCGAACTGGCGGTGATCGTGCCGGTTTCGTTCATCGTGCAGATGATTCCGTTATCCGTGAACGGGTTCGGCGTCCGTGAGGCGACCTTTGGGTTCTACTTCACCCGGCTGGGCTTGCCGCTCGAGTCGGCGCTGCTGGTGTCCTTCGTGGGTGCGGCCCTGATCATGCTGTTTTCGCTGAGCGGCGGGGTGGCTTACCTCCGCCGTTCCGTGGTATCCTGACACCTGAATCAGGGCCGCTTCCCCAGCAACCCGTTCTCCCTAAAGTCCACTCTCCTTGAGGCCGATAGGCCGGGCGCACGGCTGATCGCCTGCTCCGGCCTGCTGCTGCTTTAGGTGTCGAGGTTGCCATGACGTCACGTTTCCTTCGTCTCGCCCTGGGCTTGTCCGTGTTCGCGCTGGCCGGCTGCGAGGCCGCGAAGAGCTCGAATCCCACGTCGCCCACGGTCGCCGGCCCGATCCCCGGCGTGAACATCAGCGCCCCGGCGCTGATCGAGCCGGCGCAGGGCTTCAAATTCAAGGAAAACGAGCAGCCGATCAAGCTGGTCGTGCAGAACGCCACCTCCAATGGCGTGCGCGCGTTGAGCTATACCTTCGAGGTCGCCGCCGACTCCAGCTTCACCACCAAGGTGTTCAGCCGATCGGGGGTTGCGCCGGGCGAGGGCCGGACGAGTGTCCAGCTCGATCGGCTCGACATCGGGCGCGCCTACCACTGGCGCGCATGGGCGGAAGACGGCGCCAACACCGGCGCCAGTGCGACGGCTAGGTTCGAGATCTATCCCAAGCCCGCGGTGACGCCGCCGGGTCCGCTGACGCCGGTCAACAACGAAGTCGTCGCCTCCGCGACGCCGTCAATCCGGGTGTCGAACGCGTCGTGGGTGGGTCCTGTAGGCCAGCTCGCCTACGAGTTCCAGGTCGCCGCCGACCAGTCGTTTGGAAAACTGCTCGCGGCCGGTATCGTCGCCGAAGGGAACGGCCAGACCACTTTCAACAGTTCCGCGTTGACACCGGCGGCGACGATATTCTGGCGCGTGCGAGCCAGCGACGGAGAAACCACAAGCGCGTGGAGCACGACGCAGGCCTTCCGTACGCCCGCACCGCCGGCGCCCACGCCGACGCCGACGCCCGGAGGGGGCGGCACCGGTTCTTGTGCGTCGAACAACGGCCCGGCGATTGTCAATTGCATTGCCGCGAAGTACCCGGCCCGCCTCGTCGCGGGCGTCTCGCTCTCGACGCGGCAGGCGAACATGTCATTCCTGCGCGATCGGATCATCGAAGCGGGACGCTGCGGCAAACTGGACCTGGGCTGGAACCTCAAACGCGGGGGCCCGGAGATCAGCATCGACTTCATCACGGAGCGCGTGAACGGCCAGGTCATCGGCCACGACATCGCGTTCGACTACGACAACACCAGCACGCCGTTGCGGCTGTACTGGGGCGACGGCACGTTCCCTTCGTACGCCGCGTATACGAACGCCTTCACCTGCGGAGGTTAGTCACCGTCCCGCGCGGGCACCAGGAGCATGGAGGTCACCGAGGGCGTAACGCAGCAGCGTTGGTGGTCTTCGTGGGCGTGGTGATCTTGCGGGGGATCGTCTTCAGCGATTCTGGCGGGTCCGCTGAACGACGAGCGACAACAGGCAGCGTTGTTGCGCGTCATCAAG
>JANPCT010000543.1:0-2153 GCA_031431095.1 Acidobacteriota bacterium
TCGGCCATGCTGAACGACCGATCCAGCGCCACAACAGTGGTGCGACCTGTCGGTGCCGCCCCCGCAAGGTAGGGACGCGCAAACGACGCGGCGAGCAGCAGCAGGGCGAGAACGCGCGCCGCCAGCAGCAGCAGGTCGCGCAGGCGGTGCTGCCGCGACCGATCCACCGGGCTCCGCGGGAGCAGGCTCACCGCGGTAAACGGCACCGGCGGCGCGACGTCCCGGCGCAGCAGGTGCAGCACGATCGGCAGGGCAATCAGCGCCGCGCCCGCGAGGTAGAGCGGGGTGAGAAAACTCATGGCGATGTCGCCGCCGACGGCGGTCCCAAAACCAACCCCAGACTCACACAGGTCGCAACGCCGCGAAAACGACCAGGAGCGGCCGGCGATGCCGGCGTCTCAGCGATCGTCGTGTCGCCGCCGCGCCATCCCATGTCTACTTCCTCCTCGAGCGGGCATCGAGATACGCGAGCAGGGCAAAGTCCAGCGGCTTTGCGGTATCGAGCGTCAGGAAGTCGATGCCGGCGCCGCGCAGCTCCTTCTCGTAGTGCGCGCGCAGGTCCGCCATCGCGCCCAGGTAACCCTCGCGCACCCTCGCCGGCTCGGCCGTGACCTCCTCCGCGCTTTCGACGTCGGTGAACCTGGACGCGGCCGTGAACGGGAAGCGCAGCTCGTGTGGATCTAACACCTGGAACACGATCACGTCGGTGCCGCGGAAGCGCAGATGTTTCAACCCCTGCACCACACGTTCGGGGTCGTCGAGCAGGTCTGAAATCAGCACCGCCAGACTCCGCTTGCCGAGTGCGTCGGCAAGCTGGTGCAGCGGCCGTCCGAGATCGGAGCGCGACCCTGGCGCGATGCGCTCGAGCGCGAGCAAAATGGCATGCAGGTGTCCGGCGCGCGCACTGGCGGGCAGGCGGGCGATGATCTTCTCGTCGAACTGGATGAGCCCGGCCGCATCGCGCTGGCGGTTGGCCAGGTATGCCAGGGAGGCCGCAAGCACGCTGCCGTATTCGATCTTGCTCATCGCGGCGCCGCCGCGATACGCCATCGAGGCGCTGACGTCGAGCAGCAGGTGGCACTCGAGGTTGGTCTCCTCCTCGAACTTCTTCACGTAGTGGCGATCGCTGCGCGCGTAGACCTTCCAGTCCAGCGTCGACAGATCGTCGCCGGGGAGGTACTGGCGGTATTCCGCGAACTCGACGCTGAATCCTCTGTACGGACTGCGGTGCAGGCCGGACAGAAATCCTTCCACGACCGTACGCGCCTTCAGCTCCATCGACCCGAGCCGGGCGATGACGGCGGGGTCGAGAAAGCGAACGTCGCGGCCCGGAACGCTGGCAGGCATGGCTACATTCCGCTGCGCGGCGCGGGCACCGCCTCGATCAGCCGGTCCACCAGCACGTCGGAAGTGACCTTCTCCGACTCTGCGTAGAAGTTCGGAATGATGCGGTGCCGCAGGATCGGATGCGCGAGGGCGCGAATGTCGGCGACCGACACGTGATAGCGCCCCTGCATCAGCGCGCGCGCCTTCGACGCGAGGATCAGCGATTGCGACGCGCGCAGCCCGGCGCCCCACTTCACCCAGTCCTTCACGAAGGGAAGGTCGGCGTGGCGGCCGGGCCGCGACGCGTCGACTAAACGCACGGCATAGCGCGCCACGTCTTCGGCCACCACCACCTGCCGCACCAGTTGCTGGTACTCGAGGATCTCGGCGCCGTCGAGCACGCATGACGGCCGCGCGCTGTTGGCGCCGGTCGTCTGCGTCACCACGCGGACCTCGTCGTCTTCAGAAAGGTACGAGACGACGATGTTGAACATGAAGCGATCGAGTTGCGCTTCCGGCAACGGGTAGGTGCCTTCGAGCTCGATCGGATTCTGCGTGGCGAGCACGAAGAACGGGCGCTCCAGCGAGTACGTCCGCCCGGCGGCGGTGACGTGATACTCCTGCATCGCCTCGAGAAGGGCCGCCTGCGTCTTCGGAGGCGTGCGGTTGATCTCGTCCGCGAGCAGGATTTGCGCAAAGACCGGCCCCTTCACAAAGCGCAGACTCCGGCGGCCGTTCTCCTCGTCCAGCACCTCCGTCCCGGTAATGTCGGCCGGCATCAGGTCGGGTGTGAACTGGATGCGTTTGAACGACAAGTCGAGGATTTC
>JANPCT010000544.1:0-6429 GCA_031431095.1 Acidobacteriota bacterium
GGCGCCGACGCGCTCGCCTTGTGCCTGGGCGCCGTCCTCGCGTACCCGGCCGCGCGGTCGATGCGCATGGCAGGCGCCGCGGGGGGTGTTGTGCTCATCCTCGTGCTCAATACCATCAGGATCGGCATGCTCGGGAGGGCCGCCGAGACCCCGTGGTTCGAGACGTTGCACCTTTATGTCTGGCCGGCCGTGCTCATGCTGGTGATCGCGGTCTACGTGTTCGGGTGGATGCGCTTCGCCGACACACGACCCATCGCGGCCGCTGCGGCGATCCGGCATGACGTGGTCCCCGTCATCCGCAGGCCATGGCTCACGCGGCGGTTCGCGTGGACGGCCGCAGTCCTCGTCACCGTTTTCACCGTTGCCTCGCCGTTGTATTTCGAGAGCGCGATCGTCCTCGCGGCGGCTTCGTTCGTCGCGCGCGCCACTGCCGCCGCGCTGCGTGTCCTCGGCATACAGGCGGACGCGTCGGGCAACGTTCTCGCCACTTCGCGCGGGACGTTCCTGGTCACGCAGGAATGCATCGCGACCCCGCTGATCCCGGTCTACTGCGCCGCAGTGTTCGCCGGGGTCCGGACCGTCACGCATCGCGTCGCGGCGCTGGTGCTGGTTGTCCCCTTGTTCCTCGCGCTGGGCATGGCCCGGCTCCTCGTCGTGGCACTGCCGGCGGTGCTCGTCGGATCACCCCTCTTTCTCATCCACGCGTTTTACCAAATCCTGACGGGCGCAACGCTCATCTGTGTCGCGGCCGTGTGGCGCTCCGAATTCAGCCTCACCGCGGTGACGCGAGCGCTATCTGGATGTCTCGCCGGTGCGCTGATCTGTTACGTGACGATTCCGGCGTATGGATGGATGATGCCGGCCGGGTTCATCGCGGCGGTTGGCGATGCCCAGGGAGCCGTCACGTTCCTTCCCGCGTTCCAGGCCGCATTGTTCGTCGCGCTCGGGGTCGCGCTGTTTCCGTCGGTGAGAGGGCGGCTCGCGGCTGCCGGATTCGCGGTGCTGGCGCTCCTTCAGATAGCGACCTGCGCGGCCTTGCTCCTTGCCGCAGGCCAGGGGTTCGTTCCTGGCGTCACCGTCATACGCGCATGGGCGCTCCTCGCGCCGTTGCTGGTGACCCTCGCGATCGTGAAGTATGAGCTCGCGCGGCGCTGACGCGGCCGCGATCGTCACGCTGTCCATGGTGCTGACCGTGGTGATGGCGGGACCGGTCCTGTGGGCGCCGTCACAGCGGATCTTCGGCGCCGAGATCGTCGGACGCCACCATGATCCGTTTACGGTGATGGAGCAGTTCGGACGTCCGCTGGCGCGGAGCCTCGACCTGCAGCCGCTGACCGATCTGCCTGGAGCGCTGGTGACGAGGCTCGTCGGTCCTGTGGCGGCGTACAACGCAATCGTCCTCCTCACGTTTCCGCTCTCAGCGCTGACGGCATTCCTGCTGGCTCGGTACCTCGGGCTGCCGCGTCCTGCCTCCGCACTCGCGGCGCTGGCATTCGCCTTCTCGCCGTTTCATCTCGCGCAGTCCGCGTATCACCCTCACATTGCGCAGACACAGTGGATACCGCTCTTTTTCCTGGCTCTGTGGCGATGTCTCGACCGCGCCGACGTGAAGGCCGTCGCCATCCTCGCCCTGGCGGTCGCCGGCGTCACGCTGTCCAATCTGTATGGAGGCTTGATTGCCGCGGTACTGACCCCGATCGCGGTGGCGGCGCAGTGGCTCACCCGCGGGCAGAGAGATCCTTCTGCATTTCGCCGCCTCGCGATTACCGCGGCAGCGCTCGCCGTCATCGCGGCCGCGGGTGTCTCGTATGCGTCACGTGCCGCCCACGCGCCGGGAGTGCCACGCACCGGCGTGACGTTCGCGCGCGCCGACCTCTTCCAGTTCAGCGCCAAGTGGTGGAGCTATCTCGTGCCTCCGCTGGCGAACCCGCTCGCCGGACGATTCGCCGGACGGCTGTGGACCACAGCCGGCGTGCCGCAAGCGGCCGTGCTGGAGCAGCAGGTCAGCCTGGGCTGGTCAGTCGCCGCGCTCGCCGTGGTCGCTATCATCGCTCGCGCACGCAAGTCATCCCTGCATGCTGGCGCGGCGGTCCCGGTTCTGGCAGCCGTCGGCGTTGCGGCTCTTGTCTGCTCGCTCTCGCCAGAGCGGATCATCGGTCCGATCACCTTCACCCGTCCGTCCGCATGGCTGTATCCGCTGGTGCCGATGTTCCGCGCTTACGCGCGCTTCGGCGTCGTCGTGCAGTTGATGGCGGCCCTGCTTGCCGCCATTGGCGCGGACTGGCTGTGGCGCGCCGGCACACGGCAGGCGCGCGTGATCTGTGTCGCCCTGCTGTCGCTTGCCGCTCTTGAATACACCGTCTCACCCGCGGCACTGTGGCGCGACGTCCTTCCGACGCGCGCTCATCGGTGGATTGCCGGTCAGCCAGGCGCGCTGCGCGTGCTTGATTGTGCGCCTCTTACCGCCGACTCGCAGTCCGTGCGGTGGTTGTCGGGGTCCCGGATCGTCCTGCTCACGGAGGCGTTCGACGACTGCGCCCAACCCAATCTGGGCGCGCAGATGGCGGCAAATCGGTTCACACACCTCCTGGTCCGCCGGCGAACCGCCGAGGGACGGTGGTTTGCGGAGCACGGAAGAACGCCGGGCCTCGAGCTCGCCGCGCGGTTTCCGGACGGCGAGGTCTTGACCGTGACAGCGGGCGTGCCCGACGTCTACACCGCGGCGATGACAGGGTTCTATGCGCGCGAGCACGACGCCTCATCGTCGTGGCGGTGGATGGCTTCGGAAGGGACGTGGACGCTCGTCAACAGCAGGGACTGGCCGGCCGCAGGCTGGCTGGATGTCGAGATGACGGCGTTCGCGCGTGAGCGGTCGATCGTCGTGATGCTGGATGGCCGCACCGTGCAGACCGTGCGCGTGACTGGTGCGCGCACGATCAACCGGATAGGGCCGCTCTCACTGACGACGGGGGAGCACACGCTGGCGTTGCGCCCGCAGCAGCCGGCCGACCGCGCGGATGCATTCGGCCCCTCGACGGATCGGCGGCTGTTATCAGTGGCGATCGGGAGGTGGCACTGGGTGGGCGGCGGCGACCCCTAGAGGGGTCGATCGGATCGGATGTTCAGGCGCCTTTGCGCGATCCAGCGACGAGCAGGCCGACGCCGGCGATCACCGCGACGATGCCGACGATGGGCGGAAGCGGCACCGTCTTCTGCCGCTCGGCGGTGGCGGTAATCGGGCCGATATCGAGAACGGTTTCACGGCTGCGGTAACTGAACCCCTGATAGACGAGCGCCGCCAGGCCAAGGACGATCAGGGCGATGCCCGCGATGGAGAGAGGCTTCACCGGAGCACCAGTCTCGCCGCTTCGAGCAGGAGCCGCACGAACAGCGCGAGCGGTGCCCCGACGAGAAGGATCGCAAAGGGAATGGCGAGCACGGCCACCAGCGCCATGCACAAGTCTCGTGTGACGCCTGCCGCGGTGGCCCCTCCGGGATTGATCATTGGTGCGTCGCCATGGCGCCGGGAGGAGCGAGAGGCAGGTGGAGGTGGAACGTCGCGCCGCGGCCGCTGCCGCCCGGATCGACATCGAGCGAGCCGCTGTGCAACTCGGCTAGCGTCTTGGCGATGGCGAGCCCCAGTCCCGTTCCATCGGCGTGATGCACCGCGGGGTCCTGCGAGAACGGCTGGAACAGGTCCGGCAGGAAGGCCCGGCTGATGCCAGGGCCGGAATCTTCCACGGTAATCCTCGCCGTCCTGGCGGCGGTCGTCAGCGTCACCTCGACGCGGCCGTCGCGGGGCGTGAACTGCAGGGCGTTGAACAGGAGATTGCACACGATCTGCTGCACACGTAGCTGATCGCCGCGCACCACGGGCGCCCAGTCGCCCGCCGCGGTCCACGCCAGCGCCACGTTTTTCAGTTCGGCCTTCGGCCGCACCACGTCGAGCGCCGCCTCGACGACGGCAACCAGGTTCATGTCTTCTACACAGAGCCGGAACGGGCTGCCCGCGCCGCGACTGACCACGCTCAAGTCGCCTATGAATCGCTCCATTGCGGTGGAGCTACGCTCGATCGCGCGGATGGCGCGCTCGGTTTCATCGGTGGAGCGGCGCAGGTGGAGAATGCGCGTCCACCCGACGATTGCCCCCGTCCACGTGCGCAGTTCGTGCAGGACCGCCGGGATCGAGGCGTCTTCCGCAAGCAGGTTATTCATCGTGTCCGTCCCGGTATCGACGCCATCCTGTGCCGCAATTTCGGCGCTGTCTGTCCTCTTTTGAACACACCTCAGATGAGTTCGAAAATCCGGCTCAAAACGTGGGACCATTAATTCACCGGTCAACCGCAAATAGCAAGGCAGGCCCCCATGGCCAAACTGAAACAAGGAAAGTATCGGCTTCACGGCGACGAATTCTTCGAGGCAGCCGACGTGGCGCACGAGGTAAGGACATTTGCGCCGCCGGCGACGATCTTCTCCCAGGGGGATCCCGCAGATACTGTTTTGTACGTCCGCGCCGGACGTGTGAAGCTCGCGGTTGTCTCGAAGACCGGGAAGGAAGCGGTCGTTGGGATGTTCGCGGAAGGGGATTTCTTCGGCGAGGGTTGTCTCGCCGGTCAGACGCGGCGTATGGCGACCGCATCGCCGATGACGGAAGTGACGCTCGTGTCTGTACTAAAGGACGAGATGTCGTCGCGGCTGCACGACCACCCCAAGTTCTCCGACCGGTTTCTGTCACACATGCTGACGCGAAACATCCGCATCGAAGAGGATCTGATCGATCAACTGTTCAATTCGAGCGAGAAACGGCTGGCGCGTGCGCTGCTGCTGCTGGCGAGATACGGCGAGCAGGACCGGCCGCAGGCCGTCATGCCGAATTTGTCGCAGGAGCTGCTCGCGGAGATGGTCGGCACGACCAGGTCGCGCGTGAACTTTTTCATGAACAAGTTCCGTAAGCTCGGGTTCATCGAGTACAACGGCGTGCTCCGCATCAACACCTCGCTTCTCACCGTCGTCCTGCACGACTGAGCGGCGCGGACGCGCGTCAGTGCGTGCGCGGGTCCTCGGGATCCGGGTCCTCCCGCCTGCGCCGCGAGCGGCGCAGGCTTTCGACGGCCTTCATCTCGTCAATGATGGCGGTTAGCCCATCGGCCGTTGCGGCAACTTCGGCAATCGCCAACGCCCGGCCGATTTCTGCCGAAGTACGCGTCTGCTCCGCCTCGTGCCTGGCCTGCTCGGCGTCGGTGCGGGCGGCTTCCGCAGCCGTGCGCGCCTCTTCCGCCTGCTGACGGACCGCTTCGGCCGCCTCAGTGGCTGCCCGCTGCCGCTCCGCGTCAGCCGCGTGCGTCTGCGCCTTGACGTTTTCTGTTGTCATTACCCATTCAGCCTACCGCCTGCAGCGCGGTAAGGATGTTCCAAACGGCACAGCGAACCGCGCGGGTGTTAGACTGAAGACCTCCCCTGAGCCTCCCGGCACGCATCAGCCGCCAGCCTCATTCGGTATCGGTGCTGTTTCAGTCCGAAGGTATATCCATGATTAGTCTTTCGACCTTCGCCGCGCTCGCGGCCTGCGTCATCGGTGGGGCGGGCGTGTCGTTCATTACCTGGCGGAACGCGCAGGCGACCAGCAGCATCGCGCAGGTGCTGCACGCGACCGAGGCCACTCCTCCGCGCTGAGCCCGATCCGTTCGACGATTGGCCTGACGGCGCCTGCCGTTTCGGCATAGCCTGCTGCCCATGATCGAAGTGCAGCCGGTTGAGCTGGAACGTGACGGCGTCCGCCTCGAGCCTCTGACTGCAGCGCACCACGACGCGCTGACGGCCGCGGCGGAAGATGGCAGGCTGTGGGAACTCTGGTTCACGTCGGTGCCCGCGCCGACCGACGTGCGGGCCTACCTGGCTGACGCCTTCAAGGGGCAGCAGGATGGCCACATGCTGCCGTGGGCCGTGCGCGACGTGGCCACAGGCGAGATTCTCGGATCGACCCGGTATCACGACATCGTGCCTGCGCTCGACCGGGTGGAGATCGGCTACACCTGGTACCGCCAGAGCCGGCAGCGCACGAGTGTGAACACCACGTGCAAGCTGCTGCTGTTATCGCATGCCTTCGACACCCTTGGGTGCAAAGTGGTCGGGCTGCGTACCGACAACTTCAATTTCCGCTCGCAGAGCGCCATCGAAGGGCTGGGCGCCAGAAAGGACGGGGTCCTGAGGCACCACGCCGCGCGCCGCGACGGCAGCGTGCGCGACTCGGTCATGTACAGCATCATCGCCGCAGAATGGCCGGACGTACGCCGGCATCTCGAGCTGCGCCTGGACCGGCACCGCTGAGAGAGGCGACGGGATGGACAGCGTCGCGAGCAAAGCGCTCGCCAACCCGCGGATCTCAAAGATGGAGTGAAGGGTGTGGCCCGGCGGAAGGCCGAGCGTGAC
>JANPCT010000545.1:0-4280 GCA_031431095.1 Acidobacteriota bacterium
CCTCTGTCTGACGCTGCTCGTCGCGCTGCTGGCCGTCGCGCCACCTCCGGCCCTGACGGCCGATCAGATCGCCCGGCGCGTTCAGGAGCGTGAGGCCGGCCGCGACTCGCGCGCCGACCTGCGCATGAAGCTCTTCGACCGCCGGGACCGTGTCCGCGAGCGCGCCCTGAGCATGTTGACGCTGCGCGGCCGCGAGGCACCCGGAGCGCCGAAGACGGCTCCCGACGGCGACCGCCTGTTGATTCGCTTCACCTACCCGAACGACATCCGCGGCACCTCGTTCCTCGTGTGGAAACATCCGCAGGGAGAAGACGAGCGTTTTCTCTTTCTGCCGTCGCTCGGTCGTGTCCGGCGCATCGCCGGCAGCGAGGCGCAGGAAAGCTTCGTCGGCAGCGACTTCTCGTACGAGGATATCGGTGGCCGCGAGCTCGAGGACTTCACCTACGCGCTGCTCGACGAGAACGCTGCGTGGACGGCGCCGGACGGCCCGGCCCGCCCCGCCTACCGGCTGGAATCGAAACGCCGGGACCGGGCCGCCGAGTTCCCGCGCGTCGTGTCGCTCGTCGTCAAAGACAGTTTCGTGGTGGTCGGCGCCGACGTCTTCAATCGCCGCGACGAGAAGCAGAAGGTCTACTCGGTGTCGCGCCTGCAACCGGTGCAGGGCGTCTGGACCGTCATGGCGTCGTCGATGACGAATGCCCTCGACCGGACGCGCACTGAGCTGGCGATCGAGAAGATCGAGTACAACACCGGACTCAAGGAAGACGCCTTCACCCGTCGCGCCCTCGAAGGGCCGGGACGGTGAGCGCCTGGCTCGCGGAGTTCCTGTGGCGCCGGCGCTACGTGCTGTCGGCGATGATTGTCCTCGTCGCCATCGCTTTCGCACCGCGCGCCAACATCACTCACATCGACAACGACATCACCGCCTGGTTTGCGAAAGACGACCCCGTCTATCGCGACTACGAGCGGTTCCGCGACGAGTTCGGCGGCAGCCGGACCCTCATCATCGCGCTGAAGGCTGATTCCGCCGACCGCTTGTTCTCGCCGGCGACGCTCGACTTCATCCGGCAGGTGAGCGGCGACATCGAACGTGTCGATACCGTCGAGCGCGTCGCCAGCCTGGCGACCGCGACCACCGTCGAGGCGCTGAACGCGGCGACCGGCGACAGCGGCATCGACGTTCACCGGCTGATCGAGGAAGGCGGCGGCCAGACGCCGGCGGACGTCCGCCGGCGCGCGCTCAAGGACGATCTCATCCGCGGCGACCTGGTTTCGGACGATGGCGCGGTGACCGCAGTGGTGGTGAGCTTCGACGAGAAGCGCATCGACGCCGTGCGCGGCGGTGTCATCCAGCAGATTCACGGGCTGGTCGATCCGCGCCTGCCGCCGGGCGTCAAGGCGTTCTACAACGGCAGCCTCGAGATCAGCGAGACCTACAATCGCATCACGCTTGCCAACCAGCGGACGTTCACGCCGCCAATCTTCGTGATCACGCTGCTGGCCGTGTACCTGTCATTCCGTTCGTGGCGGAAGATGCTGCTCACGATTGTCGCGGTTGGGATCAGCGTGCTGTGGACGCTCGGGCTCTTCTCGCTGATGGGCTACAGCTACAACGTGCTGTCCAGCATGCTCGTGCCGCTCATCGTCGTCCTGGCGATTGCGGATGACGTGCACATCATGCAGCACTGGGACGAGAAGCGGCGGCACCTGTCGCCTGAAGCCGCCTTCAAGGCGACGGTGGCGCATCTTGCCACACCGTTGTTCGGCGCCAGCGCCACGACCGCGCTGGGGATGGCGTCGCTGGCGACGAGCAGCGTCGTCGCGGTGCGCTCGTTCGGCGTCGGCGCCGCAGTCGGGATCATGGTCGACTTCATGATCTCGCTGGTGTTCGTGCCGACGATCCTCAGCTTGATGAAACCGGAAGCCGGCGAGGCGCCGCACGAGAAGTATCTGGTCCGGCCCATGCGCCGCATCGCCGCGTTCTCGACACGCCGGCCGCGCGCCGTTCTCGCGGTGTCGGTGGCACTGTCGCTGGTGGCGCTGCTCGGCATCCGCGATCTTCGCGTCGATACGAACCACATCAGCTTTTTCAGCAAGGATCATCCACTCGGACAGTCCGCGCGGGTGGTCGATGACGAATTGTCCGGCATCTACAGCTTCCAGATCCTGCTGGAAGGACCGCCCGATTCACTGAGCACGCCCGATACCCTGCGCCGCATGGACCGGCTGGAAGGGGAGTTGCGGAAATTACCGAACGTAAAGAAGGTGCGCTCGGTGGCGGACTACGTGCGCCGGGTGAACAAGGAACTTCACGACGGCGATCCGGCTGCGGACATCGTCCCCGCGGATGCCTCGACTGTGGCCCAGGAGCTGTTCGTGTTCACACTCGGCGGGGAAGGGCGGCACGAGCTGGAACGCGTGGTCGCGAGCGACTTTTCGAGCGCACAAATCGACGTCAAGCTCCGCGCCATGGACTCTAACCTGGTGCTGGCCCTGATCGAGCGGACCGATGCCCTCTCCGCGGCGACATTCGCGGGGACGGGGATCAAGGCGACGACCACCGGATCGGGGCGGCTGTTCAGCACGCTGGACCATTACCTCGTGTCATCGCAGATCAGCAGCTTCGGGACGGCGTTCTTCACCGTGTTCGCGGTCATCTTCATCATTTTCCGGTCCGTCCGGTTTGGTTTCCTGACGATCGCGCCCAACGTGCTGCCGGTGCTGGCCGTCCTCGGCGTCATGGGATTTCTCGGCATCTCGATGAACATCGCCACCGTCATGGTCGCGAGCGTGGCGCTCGGCGTGGTGGACGACGACACGATTCATTTCATCAACCGGTACCGCCGCGAAGTCGCCGCCGGCGCAAGCACCGACGAGGCGATAGAGGCGTCGACGGTGCACGAAGGACGCGCCTCGTTGACCACGGCGATCATCAACAGCCTCGGGTTCGGCGTGCTGATGTTCTCGGAGTACAAGCCGACCGCCTGGTTCGGCGGCCTGCTGGGCCTGACGATGACCGTGGCGTTCCTGGCCGAGGTCTTCATCCTGCCCGCCACCATCAAGTTGCTGCCGGGTCTGTTTGGCGCCGAGGCCTTGCGCCGTGCATCTTCGCGTCCGGTACCGGCTTGACGGTGTGCCGCCACCGGATCAGGACGAGCACGATGCCCACCCACGAAAGGCTTCGCATACGCCGCGTACGGCGTCCATGGCCGCCGTTCTCGTTGTGGATCATCGCGGCACTGATGGGAGCGGCCGCCCCGTCAGAGGCGCAGCCGGCGCCAACCGGCTACGTCTCGGTGTTCGTCGATCACCTGCCGAATCGCGATGCGACGGAAGTGCGGGCGCGCGGTTTCGCTGAGGGGACGTTCGAGGCCGGCGCGCATCTGCGGTTGCAGGCATCAGGTGTTGTCGAAGGGCTCCTAGCCGATCGTGGCGGCCGTACGACGGACGCCACCGCGGAGCCACAGGAGCTGACCGCGACGTTTCGCGCCAGGCGGCTGGCCATCACCGCAGGACTTGGGCGGGTGGTCTGGGGGCGGCTCGACGAGCTGCAGCCGACGGATGTCGTCAACCCGATCGACCTTTCGCGATTCTTCTTCGAAGGCCGGAGTGAGGCGCGCCTCGCGGTGCCGCTGGTCCACGGCACCTGGTACGCCGGGGACAAGGCGTCGTTCGACGCGATCTACGTTCCCGTTTTCCGCCGTGGGCGCTTCGACCGGCTCGCGGCGGCATCGTCCCCATTCAACCTGGCACCCGGGAACGTTCCGTTTGCAGACCTCACTCCACGGCGTGAGATCGGCAGCGCGCAGGGTGGTGCGCGGTTGAACGTCACGAGCGGGCGGGTGGACTGGTCGGTTTCGACGTATCGCGGCTACCGTCCATTCGGAATCATCACGGCCGCCGCGACACCTGGCCTGGCGCGGGTTTACCCGCGCTTCACGATGATCGGAGGAGACTTCGAGACTGTCGCAGGTCCCTGGGTCGTCCGCGGCGAAGTGGCGGCATTTCCGCGCGACACATTCCAGGCGCCCGCCCAGCCGATCGCCCTTCCCGGCCGATCGTTCGACGCCGGGGCGGCGCTCGATCGTAAGGCGGGTGACTACCGCATCAGCGGCGGCGTGATGGCGCACCGGGAGGACCACGATGGCGTCGCGGCAGCGCTGGACCGGACGGACGTATCGCTGATCGTGTCGGCCGATCGCTCCTTCGCGCGGGAGAAGTACCAGGGACGGGTGTTCGGCGTCTACAATCCGAAGAGCGGATCTGCGTTCGCCCGCGGT
>JANPCT010000546.1:0-3653 GCA_031431095.1 Acidobacteriota bacterium
TTACCGGAGATCGCCTCACGGTGCATCTCGTGTTTCAGTTCAGAAAATGACGAAGAATCCTTTCCGCATCCTGCTTTCCGCCGCCCTGACGGGCGCCGTTTCGCTGACGCTGCTCGCACAGCAGCCTCCGGCGCCGCAGCCGACGCCTCCCCAGCAGCCCACTGAGGTCACGGTGCCGATCGTGGGATCCGGCGGCCTTCCGCCGAAACTCGCCATTGCCGGCTTCATCCCACTGTCGTCCGATGCCGAAACCGTTGCCGCGGCGAAGACCATTGGCGACGTGCTCTACGACGACATCAACTACGAGCGCGAGTACTACATGATCGCCAAGGACGCGATCGCGACGGTCCCGAGGCCGTCGTCTCTCGACACGGTAGCGCTCGAGCGTTGGAAGGAACTGAACGCGAACGGCGTGCTCGTCGGCACTGTCCGGAAAACCGCGACCGGCGTGGCCGTGCAGGTGAAACTGATCGATGTCGCGTCCGGCCGGACGGCGTTCGGCAAGGAATACAGCGGCTCCATTGCGAATCCGCGGCGCTACGCGCACACCATCTCCGACGAAATGTTCGAGAACCAGCTGCAGTTGCGTGGGGTGGCCCGCACCCGGCTGGCCTTTTCATCGGATCGGTCCGCTGATTTGATCGCCGGGCCGGTCAAGAACCGCGACGTCCAGGAGATCTACTACGTCGACTACGACGGCGCGAACCCGGTGAAGGTGACCAACAGCCGGACCTTGAACATCACGCCGGCGTGGTCGCCCGACAACCAGGCGATTGCGTACACCAGCTACCGCCCCTCCACCGCCGGCTCGTTCGGCGTCTATACCGACGTCATCCTGTCGTTCATCCAGCTGGGAACCCGGACCTCCCCGGCGAACGGCAGTCCGGAGCGGCAGAATTACCTCCCCGCCTGGTCGCCGGATGGTTCGAAGCTGTCCTTCACCTCGAACCGCGACGGCAACCCCGAGATCTACGTCATGAACAAGGACGGCAGCGCGCTGCGCCGCATGACCAACAATCCCATGATCGACGTGTCCCCCACCTGGTCGCCGACCGGCACCCAGCTCGCTTGGGTTTCCGATCGCACCGGCCAGCCGAAGATTTATCTGATGAACGCCGACGGCACGGGTCAGCGCCTGCTGGTCGGCGATCCGAAGAGCGACCGTCCGACGTGGTCGCGCGGCAAGTTCAATGAGATCGCCTACGCGGCCTCCACCGGCCCCGGCTACGACATCAAGATCTACAGTTTTGCCACCGGCGAGGCGACGAAGATCACCGACGGCATCGGCAGCAACGAGAGTCCCGCGTTTTCGCCGAACGGGCGGCACATCGCGTTCACGTCGACGCGCAACGGCAAATCGCAGCTCTTCACCGTCGATCGCGACGGCCAGAACCTGCGTCAGATCACCCGCGAGGGGAACAATAAGTTCGCCAGCTGGTCGCAGTAAGCCGCGACAGCAAACATCCAGAGAGTGGAGTCCATGAGAGATACACGTATCGTCGCGATCGCTATCGTGCTGCTGGCGCTCGGCGTCGCGGCCTGCGGCAAGAAGAAGCCGCCAGTCGCACGGCCGCAGCCTCCGCCAGCGACATCGTCCACCGGGACCACCGCGGGGCGTCCGCCTGCCCCGCCCGAGCCGGTGCCTGAGACCACCCCGATCCCGCCGGAGCCGAAGATTTCCGACGACCCGCTGAATGCCGGCGACCTCGACGCGATCAACAAGAACTCCCCGTTCCAGGCGGTCTTCTACCCGCTCGACAGCTTCGAAGTCGACGGCACGGGACAGCAGGCGCTCAACACCAACGCCGGCATCCTCAAGAAATATCCAACCTGGATCATCACGATCGAAGGACACTGCGACGAGCGCGGCACTGCCGAATACAACCTGGCCCTGGGCGAAAAGCGCGCGCTCGCCGCGAAGACTTACCTCGTGTCGCTTGGCATCCCCGCCGATCGGCTTCGAACGGTGAGCTATGGCAAGGAGTTTCCCTTCGATCCCGGCCACGACGAAGGCGCCTGGTCGAAGAACCGCCGCGCCCACTTCGTCGTGACAAGCAAGTAGTCTGGTGTGAGCCGTGGCCTCAGCGCCGTCACCGAATGCGGCCATGCTGGAGCCATGAGCTATTGAGCAATTCGATCAGGAGTGACCCGCGATGAGATGGAGCCGCATTCTTCCCCTGGTGGTTGTGTTCTGTGCCACCCAGGCCCACCCGGCGCGCGCCGCTGCAAACAAGGAGCATCTGCAGCTGATGGCGGAGATCCGGATGCTGCAGGAACAGCAACAGCAGCTCCAGGGCCTGCTCGGGGCGCTGAACGATACGCTCAAGACGGTGACGACGAAGCTCGACGAGCAATCGGCCGCGACCCGGAAGGCGATGGCCGATCAGACGCTGGCGACGACCAACATCGGCGATAACGTCCGCATCCTGCGCGAGAAAACGGACGAGACGAACGTCAGGATCTCGACGATGGCGCAGGAGCTGGAATCGTTGCGGCAGACGATCGCCTCGCAACCCGCGGCTCAGGCTCCGGCGTTGTCTCCAGCCGGCACCGATCCCGCGACCGTGCCGGGCGGCGGTGCTCCCGCCACGACGACCCCGCCAGTCGGCATGTCGCCGCAGCGAATGTACGAAACAAGTCTCGACGACTACACGGCCGGCCGCTACGATCTGGCGATCCAGGGGCTGCAGGGGTTCATCCAGGTATTTCCGCGCACACCGCAGGCTGGCGCCGCCCAGTTCACCATCGGCATGTCGTACTACAACCAGAGCAAGTGGTCCGAGGCGCGCGACGCGTTTCAGAAAGTGATCACCGACTACCCGCAGGCCCAGGGAACGGTGGTTCCGGATTCCTACTACAAGCTCGGACAGTCGCTCGAGCAACTGAAGCAGATCGACGCCGCGAGGAAGATGTACGAAGCCGCCGTGCAGAAATTCCCGGGACCGGCATCGACCCTGTCGAGCATGGCGTTGCAGCGCCTCAACCGGAGGTAAGCGAGTGCCCCGTTTGCGGTTCGCGCTTCATGGTTTGTCGTTGGTCGTTGGTCGTTGACGGCTGGGACCTGAGATCGCTTCTCGCGGATCCCCGCCGCCGACGACCACTCAAATGCTAGAACGGGATATCGTCGTCGGTCAGGTCGCCGATCGGCTCACCCATCGGCTCGTGATCGCCTCCACCTCCACCGGATGAGGACCCCGCACCCGCGCTGCGCTGCTGCGGCCGTCCGGGGCCTGCCATGCTGCCGCCGCCTCCCCCGCCAGCGCCTCCGAGCAGGACGATCTTGTCGCTGCGGATCTCGGTGGAATACTTGTCGTGGCCGTCCTTGTCCTGCCACTTCCGGGTCTGCAGCCGCCCCTCGACGTAGATCTGCTTGCCCTTGGTGAGGTATTCGGAAAGCGACTCCGCGGACTTGCCCCAGAGCACGATCCGGTGCCATTCCGTCTTTTCCTGCTTCTGGCCCGACGCCTTGTCGTTCCATACCTCGGTGGTCGCGAGGTTGAGCGTCGCGACCGGCGCGCCGCCCGGTGTATACCGCAGCTCCGCGTCCCTCCCGAGATTACCGACCAGGATCACCTTGTTCACACTTCCCATGCGCAGCCTCTTCTCTGACCTCTATAGTTACGTCGCTCGGTTCGGGCTCGTTAACCGCTCCC
>JANPCT010000547.1:0-3775 GCA_031431095.1 Acidobacteriota bacterium
CTCGCGGTCCGCGGCTTCGCGCATCAACGCGAGCGCATCGGCGGCGCGATCCTCCGCGAGGGCGAGCCACGCGTTCGCCGCCAGCTTCTCGATGGTGACCTGCTCGACCCAGTAGGTTTCTCTGGAAGCGACGGTGCGGTCGAGGCATCGCTGGATCTCCTCGACGGCAGCGCGAGCCGCCCGGACGTCACGCCCTCGCGCCGCGCCGAGCGCTTTCGCAAACCAGCTAAGAGCATCGACATAGCTGAACGCCGTGGTACGGGCGTCCAGCCGCGCCGCGTCGGCCCACGCGCTGCGCTCGAGCGCGTAGCGCGCCGGAATCGCCGCCAGTGCGTAGGCCGCCGCTGCCGGCGGCGCCGCCGACGCGGTCGCAGGGTCGCGCCGCGCCAGAATCTCAGGGAGAGCATCGGCGACCTTGCGGGCCGCCCCGTCCTGACCGCTCTGCAGATAGGCGTAAGCCAGGTAATCGCTGGCATGCAGCTCCTCGCCGATCGCGTTGACCTTGCGTGCCGCGGCGGCCGACAGCAGGTTGGTCTCGATGGAGTCCTGCCAGTAACCGAGACGCGTGAACGTGTGCGAGGGCATGTGCAGCGCATGCGGCGCGTCCGGTGCAATCTTCGCGTAGCGGCGTGCCGCATCCACCGCGCGAGGTGCGAGCGCCGGGACGTCGTAGCTGTGGATGATGTAGTGCGCCATGCCGGGGTGCTGCGGCTGCGACAGCCAGAGCTTCTCGAGGATGGCTCCCGCTTTCAGCTGATCAGCGTAGCTTTTCTCGGTGGGGTCAGCGGCGGCCGCCAGCGCCAGCGCATAAAAGACCGACGCTTCAGGATCGTCGGGGTAGTTGGCCGCGACGAGCGCCATCGAATCCCGATAGGCACGCCGCCGCGTCCCCTGATCGACGGTGTCGCTGCGGTCGTAGAGCGCGGTCGCGGCGGCGACGTAATCACGTTCCCGCGGCGTCATCGTCGGGATCGCGGCAGCGCGTTCGAGTGTCGCCCGTCCTGCCTGCAGCTGCGCCGCCGGCCGCGCCGCGTTCGCGAACGGATTGCCCCACTGCGCCAGGGCGATGCCCCAGAGAGCAATGCTGCACGACGGATCCGTTCCGGTCACCGTGGTGAACGCCTCGATCGCGGGGCCGAATTCAAACGAATGCAGGAGCGCCATGCCCCGCGCCAGTACGGG
The DNA here is from genome assembly GCA_031431095.1 of Acidobacteriota bacterium. GTDB lineage: Bacteria > Acidobacteriota > Vicinamibacteria > Vicinamibacterales > 2-12-FULL-66-21 > JAICSD01. The sequence goes on from JANPCT010000547.1 coordinate 1,183, forward strand.
CTGCACTTCGGCGCGACATGAGTTGGCGAAGTTGACGGTGCCCAGCTGCCCGGTGTCGTGCTGGTGCGCCTCCTGCTGCGCCCCGGCCCCTGGCGCGCCAGCGAGCGCCAGCGCGACGACGGCAATGGCAATCCCCTGCATGGCGGCTCCTATTCGAGAACGAAGAACCGCGCCGGCGCCCTGCCGGCTGCCTTCTCGAGATCGGCGGCGGTCTTGAACGGACGGGCCTTCTTGATCTTCTCGACCCATGCCTGGTTCGATCCCGGAATCGTCAAGAGATCGACGTCACTCGCCGTGTTCGCGTTCATCGGAATGAAGGCGTACTGCGCCAGCCTGGCGGTCGCGTCGGCGCCGATGTACTTCGAGATCTCCTTGTCGAATTGCGCCCATGTCTTCCACGGCCGGTACTCCGCGAATTCGCGCACCATCCGGCGTCCGGCGCCGGGCACGAGCAGGATCTCCTCCGGTGTCGCCGTATTCAGATTGATGTGGACGAAGGCCTTCTGATAGACCGCCATCGCCTGTTCGGCGGTCAGCCCCTGCGACGTGAGGAACGCGTTCAGCTCGGTCGGGCTCGTGAACGGCCGCCGCGCCACCAGTGCTTTCGCGATCGCCGGGGTGAGGTTCGGCACTGCCGCGAGGTTTGCCTCGCTGATGGTGTTGACGTCGGCGACGCCCTGCGATTTTCCAACCTGCGCCGAGGCCGCGACCGCCACTGTCAGGGCCGCGGCGGTGCAAAGGCCCCGAAGCCTGCTTGTGCGAATTGTCATCTGCTTACTGCTCCTTGTGCGTGTAAGTGTACGTCAACCCCAGCAGCCCGAGCTGGACCATGATGCCCGGCGCGAGTGCGGGCGGCACCTTGGCGCCGAGCACTTGCCACAGCAACGAGACGCCCGCCAGCGACGGATCGCCTTCGAGCTGAAACTCGACATTGGCGCGGAAATGAAAATAGACTCCCGCCACGCCGGCGGCGACGAAGGCCGCCATGACGGCGCGCACGGCCATGGCACTCGCGGCCGCAGGACGGGCGCCATCCCAGGCCACCACCATGAGGCCGATCCCGAGTAATGCCAGGGGAATCAGCTGGATCGTCCCTTCATCGTGCTGCAGCAGCAACAGCTCGACGGCCGTGCCCGCCATCCCGATCATCAGGATGACAAGAACGCACCGCCGCACCACCTGAAGCGCGTCCGTGCGGGCACATCGCGGCGGCGAATCGCTGTCCACGGCGCTACCGCAGGGTGTTGTAGACGAGGGCAACGAAGTCGTCCGCGCCCATCATGCCTTTGCCCCACGCCGCGTCGAGCGCGGCGGTCGGCTTGGCCGCCTGCGCCTCGGTGAGACTCTTGCCCGACGCCTTCAGCGCCTGCACGCTGTCGCGGGCCGTCGTGAGCATCCGTCCGAACGCCTCCAGTGCCGCGCGCTGTGCGAGCGGGCCGTGTCCGGGCACGATCTTCGTTTGCGCATTCGCCATGGCGAGCGCCGTCCGCACGCCCGCGATCATGCCATTGATGTGGCCCCCCGTGCCCGCGTCGATGAACGGATACATCCCGTTGAAAAACACGTCGCCCATGTGCAGCACGTTCGCCTTGGGGAAAAACACGAAGATGTCGGTGTCGGTGCGCGCCGGTGCGACCCTGGTGAGCTTGATCTGCTCGCCGTTGGCGTTGAGCGTCAGGCCCGACGCAAAGGTCTGCGTCGGCAGTGCCGCGGCGGCCGCCGGCTCGAAGTGCATGCCGAGCAGGTCGTGCGGCTCCATCAGCCGCTTCTTTGTGTTGTCGTGCGCGATCACCCCGGCGCCGGCGCCGCGGAAGTTGGCGTTGTTGTCGGCATGATCGAAGTGCCAGTGGGAGTCGATCAGGGTCTTGATCGGCGATCCGTCGAGGCCGTCGAGCACCGCCTTCAGGCGTGGCCACGCCGGGGTGACGAAGCCGTCGACGACGACCTTGAACTCGCCGTGGCACACGACCACGTTGCCCCCAGGGCCGGAGAGCATCACGAGACGGTCGGCGAGTTTCAGGGTCTCGATCGGGGTGGCGCCCAGTTGCGCCCGCATCGCGTCCGACGTTGGCGCCTGCGCGAGAAGGCCGGAAGGTGTCAATCGAGAAACCCAGACGCCGCTGGTCAGGAGCCCGGCGGCGCGGAGAAAGGCACGGCGTGAAGTGGTGGTCATGCCGTCAGGATAACGCTTTCTTCTATACTTCCGTCCATGCCTGAGACGATTGGTTTCATCGGCCTTGGCCTGATGGGCAAGCCGATGGCCGGAAATCTACTGAAGAAGGGGTTTTCGCTGGTCGTGCACAGCCGCAGCGCCGCGCCGGTGGAGGCGCTGGTGGCGGCGGGCGCCACACGCGCTGCATCGCCGGAGGAGGTCGCGCGACGGGCCACGCGAATCATCACGATGCTGCCCGACTCGCAGGACGTCGAGCAAGTGGTCGAAGGGCCGAACGGCATCTTCAACGCCGTCCAGCCAGGGTCGATCCTGATCGACATGAGCAGCATCTCCCCCGCGGTCAGCCGCCGGCTTGCAGCCGCGGCACGGACGCACGGCGCCACGATGCTGGACGCGCCCGTCAGCGGCGGCGACATCGGC
>JANPCT010000548.1:0-3212 GCA_031431095.1 Acidobacteriota bacterium
CGGGCCAGTCCTCGAAGATCTCGAGTCCGACGGTGCCCTGTCCGACGATCAACTGCTCATCGTCGAACGGATGGATGTAGGTGTAGCCCTTCTCGGCAACGAGCTGCTTCGCCTTCTCGTTCGCTTCGTCCCAGATGGTTCCGTGCAGCACGATCTCCGCGCCGTACGCGCGCGTTGCCGCGATCTTCGACGGCGTGGCATTCTCCGCCATGCAGACGACCGCCTTGATGCCGTGGCGCGCCGCTGCGAGGGCGACGCCTTGCGCGTGATTGCCGGCCGAGGAGCAGACGACGCCACGACGCTTCTGATCCTCGGTGAGCTGCGCGAATTTGTTCATCGGCCCGCGGATCTTGTAGGACCCGCCGCGCTGGAACATTTCGGCCTTGAGGCGGACCTCGAAGCCGGTGCGTTCGCTGAGCAACCGCGACGTCAGCAGCGGCGTGCGGTAGACGAACTCGCCCATCCGGGCGCGCGCCTGCTCGAACGCCGACCGTGGGAACGGGAGCATCCCCGAAGTATAGCTGCGGGATCGGCGAGCACGATCCGCTGCGGTCACGCCGTGCAGCGTCAGCGGATATTCGACGTTCTCACGGACCCTCATTCGGGTGCGCCTGCAGGTAAGCGGACGACGTCTTTGGCGCGTATATTGCCGTGATAACATCCGTTTCCCCCCATTGAACACGGTCAGAAAGGCTCCCTGATGACGCCGCGTCGGTTCCTCCCCGCGCTGCTGCTGCTGTTCGTCGGCAGCGGTTGCGCGGCGCTGATATATGAAGTGGTCTGGTTTCAACTCCTCCAGCTCGTCATCGGATCGTCCGCCGTCTCGATGGCAGTCCTTCTCGGCACGTTCATGGGCGGCATGTGCCTCGGCAGCTATCTCCTCCCGCGTTTCATTCATCGCCATCGGCATCCGCTGAAGGTCTACGCATACCTGGAGCTTGGCATCGCGGCCTCCGGGATCGTGATCCTGCTCGGGATGCCGCTGCTCAACGGACTCTACGTGACGGTGTCGGGCGGCGCGGGCATCACCGGAATTATTTTCCGGGGCCTTGCCGCGGCGATTTGCCTGTTGCCGCCGACGCTGCTCATGGGCGCGACCCTGCCGGCGATCTCCCGATGGGTCGAGTCCACGCCCGAAGGGATTTCCTGGCTCGGGTTCTTCTACGGCGGCAACATCGGCGGCGGCGTCGTCGGCAGCCTGGCGGCCGGGTTCTACTTGCTGCGCGTCTACGACCTGACGGTTGCAACCGGCGTGGCGGTAGCGCTGAACGTCATCGTCGCGCTGCTCGCGCTGGCGATCGCCAGGGCGACCCCGGTGGTCGAACGGCTGGCGTCCGACCGCGATGTCGCGCCGCCGAAGGCGGTGGCCGCCGCATGGGCGATCTACGTCGCCATCGCCCTGTCGGGCGCTACGGCGCTGTCGTCGGAAGTCATCTGGACGCGACTGTTGTCGCTCCTCTTCGGCGGCACCGTCTACACCTTCTCGTTGATACTCGCCGTCTTCCTCTTCGGGCTCGGGATCGGCAGCAGTCTCGGCTCTGCGTTCGGGCGATCGGCAGCGCGTCCGCGCGTGGTGTTTGGCTGGGTGCAGATGTCGCTGTGCGCGGCGATCGCCTGGTCGGCCTACATGCTGACGGAGTCGATGCCGTACTGGCCGATCAATCCGTCGATCACGACCAACGCCTGGTTCAACTTCCAGCTCGACTTCGTGCGCTGTCTCTGGGTCGTCCTGCCCGGATCCATCCTGTGGGGCGCCAGCTTTCCTCTCGCGCTCGCGTCGCTCGCGTCGCGTGGACAGGATCCCGGGCGCCTGGTTGGCGGTGTCTACGCCGCGAACACGGTCGGGGCGATCATCGGGTCCTTATGCGCAAGCCTGTTGCTCGTCGTGTGGATGGGCAGTCAGCACGCGCAGCAACTGCTGATTTTGCTGTCGGCACTGTCCGGACTGCTGGTGCTCTCGACCGGCCATGACGACGAGACCGCAGACGCGGGCGGCTTCCAGCTTGCCGGCACGGTGACGATCGTTGCGGCCGCGGCGATCGCGGGATTGTTGTCGCGCACCGTCCACCCGCTTCCGGGCATCTTCGCGGCCTACGGCCGATATACCGCGACCCGTCTCGGACAGGCCGACGTGAAATATGTGGGCGAGGGCTGGAACGCGACCGTTGCCGTCACCCAGTTGCCGGGCGGGGTCCTCAATTATCACAATGCCGGCAAGGTGCAGGCCTCGAGCGAGCCGCAGGACATGCGGCTGCAGCGCATGCTCGGCCACCTCACCACCCTGATTCCGAGCCAGGCGAAGAAAGTCGTCGTCATCGGCTGTGGCGCGGGCGTGACCGCCGGCGCCGTCTCGATCGATCCGGCCGTCGAGCACCAGACGATCGCGGAAATCGAGCCGCTGGTCCCCAAAGTCGTGTCGAAGCTGTTCGGCGAGCACAACTTTCATGTCGTCGACAATCCCAAGGTCCACATCAGGATCGACGACGCGCGGCATTACCTGCTGACGACGAACGAGAAGTTCGACGCCATCACCTCCGACCCGCTGGATCCGTGGGTCAAGGGGGCGGCGATGCTCTACACGCGGGAGTTCTTCGAGCTGGTCAAGAGCCGCCTCAACCCGGGCGGCGCGGTCACGCTGTTCGTCCAGTTGTACGAGAGCAACACGCAAGCGGTGAAGAGCGAGATCGCGACCTTCATGGAAGCCTTCCCGAACGGCGTCGTGTGGGGCAACACCAACAACGGCGCCGGCTACGATCTCGTCCTGCTTGGCCAGGTGGAAGACACCAAGATTCACGTTGACGACATCCAGGCGAAACTGATGCGACCGGAGTACGCGCCGGTGCGCCAGTCGCTGCGTGAGATCGGCATGAACTCCGCGGTCGATCTGTTTGCGACCTTTGCCGGGCGGGCGAGCGACCTGAAGCCGTGGCTCGCCGATGCGATGATCAACCGCGACCGCAACCTGCGGCTCCAGTTCCTCGCGGGCATGGGGCTCAACCTTTATCAGAGCGACGCTATCTACTCCGGCATGCTGGCCTACGCGCATCGTTTCCCGGACGAGCTCTTCGTCGCCTCGCCGGAGACGATGACGGCGCTGCGCGCCGGCATCCTGCGCGAACAGGGACGCTAAGCGGGCTCACGGTCATTGCCCTTCGCTGGGCGCGGTGGCTCACGAATGATCGCAGACTTCAAGGGATAGGCGGACTGTGCTG
>JANPCT010000549.1:0-4033 GCA_031431095.1 Acidobacteriota bacterium
AACTCGCCGAGCGTCGACGAGATGGTCTTCTCGCTCGCGGGGGAGATCAGCGCGAGTGGGAACGTCTCGGTCCCCGGATCGGGCTGATAGCCGTAGAGGCCGGCCGGTGCATCGCCGGCGATCTCCTCCGGGAACAAGTTGACCTTCTTGTCGGGTGTGAGCGGGAAGACGTCCACGAATTGGATGGGCGTGCCCTCGTGCGGCGGCGTCGCCACTCCGCGCTCGAGCAGCTCGGCGCCGACGCCGGGCATCCGTCCCGTGACGCGCATCAGCGTCTCGGTCTCATCCTCCGCGCGGCCGACGCCAAGGCGATCGGCCAGCTCCGAAAAAACGTCGGCGTTCGTCCGTGCCTCACCGACGGGTTGAATGACCGGCCGCACGAGCTGCAGGGTGATCGGCCCATACGACTTCGCAATGTCGTAGTGCTCGAGGAACGTTGTCGCGGGCAGGACGACGTCGGCGAACCGGGCGGTGTCGGTATAGACCTGTTCGAACACCACGGTGAAGAGGTCGTCACGCTTGAGCCCCTGCAGCACGCGGTTCTGATCCGGCGCGGTCGCCAGCGGATTGCAGTTGTAGACGAAGAGCATCTTGACCGCCGGCGCATCGTAGTCGAGCAGCGCGCGGCCCAGCCGATTCATGTTGACCAGGCGCGTGGCCGGCTCCGGCGTGTCGAGCCACTGTTGCGACTTCAAGCCGAAGGCGAGCGAATTGCTCATCGAGTAGCCGCCGCCGCGCACGCCGAACTTGCCGCCGACCGACGGTAGTGCGAGCACCGCGGCTGCGGCGCTTCCACCGTTGCGGTTGCGCTCGAGGCCCCAGCCGCACCGGACGACGGCGGGCGAGCCGGCGACATACAGGTCGGCCAGGCGACGCAGTGCCGATGGATCGATTGCGGCTTCCGCGGCGGCGCGCTCGATCGTCCAGGGCTGGGCGGCCTGGCGCAGCCTGTCGGCGCCATGTGTGTGGCGGTCGAGGAATGCCTGGTCGGCATGACCTTCCTCGAACATGACCCGGTGCAGCGCCAGCGCGATCGGGAGATCGGTACCCGGCCGAACGCTGAGATGCAGGTCGGCTTGCTTCGCGAGCGAAGTCGTCCGCGGATCGATCACGACGAGGGTCGCGCCGGCGGCCTGCGCCTCCTTGATGAAGGGCACCAGATGGATGCCCGACGCCGAAGGGTTGACGCCCCAGAGAATGATCAACTTCGCGTGTGGATAGTCCTGATAGACGACGGTCGGCATCTTGCCGTAGAGCGCCAGGCTGGCGGCGCCCGTCGGCGCGGCGCAGATGGTGGTGGCGAGACGCGACGTGCCGAATCGCCGCCACAACTCCACGTCGTTCGTGTTCTGCGTGAGGAGCCCGTTCGACCCGCCGTAGTAGTAAGGGAGGATGGCTTCTCCACCATCGCTGGCCTTGATCTCCTCCATGCGCCGGGCGATGAGCCCGAGCGCCTCGTCCCAGGTGACGCGAACGTAGGTGCCGGAGCCTTTGGCGCCCTGGCGGACGGACGGGTAGAGCACGCGATCTTCGCCGTAGACGCGCTCGTCAAAACGGCGAACCTTCGCGCAGATGAAGTTCCGCGTGACGGGATTGTCGTCGCCGCCGTCAATTTTCAGGATGCGGCCGTTCTCGACCGTGACGTCGAGCGTGCACGCGTCAGGGCAATCAAGTGGACAGGCGGTACGGACGGTGGAATGTCCCCACGTCTCGGGTGCGGCAGTGCGGGCCATGGCCTATTATACCGGCCGGGCCCGCGGCGATACAGCCAGCGCCACATTGGACATGGCGCCAGTCACGAGATCGGGACTGTTGCACGGCAACCCGAGTGCCACTAGGATGGCGGCGGAGGATACATCCATGGCGGATCTGACGGGGCGGATGATGGGCGCGTTGCAGGCGGACGTGAAGACGTTCACCGAGATCGAAAACGATCCGAGCGCGATGGGGCAGGCGGTCACGGTGATCGCGATTGCCGGCGTCGCTGCGCTGATCGGCAATCTCTTCCGGTCGGGCATCACGGCCGGGGTGCTCGCGATCATCGCGTCGCTCCTCGGCTACGCGCTGTTCTCACTCCTCGTCTTCCTCATCGGCACGAAGCTGATGCCGGAGCCCGCGACCAAGGCGAACTTCAGCGAGGCTTTCCGCGTGATCGGCTTCGCCGCATCGCCGGGCGTGTTCAACGTGCTCGCCATCATCCCGTTCATCGGGCCGCTCATTTCGCTGCTCGTGGGTCTGTGGAGCCTGGTGATCGCCGTCGTCGCGGTCCGCGAAGTGCTCGATTACTCCAATACCGGCCGGGCGATCATCGTCTGTCTCATCGCCGCGGTGGTGTGCTGGGTGGTGCTTGCGATCGTGCTGCTGCCGTTGCTGGCGGCGTCGTTCCTGGCGCGCGCCGCGGTCGGCTGACCGAGGAGAGGAACAGCGGTAGCGCGGTGGTGTCTAACCTCTGTGAGCCTGTCTACGACCGGACGGGCGACGAAGGGGGACTCCCATGGCAGGACTCCGCAGCCGTCTCTCGGGCAGCGTGCCGATTTCGATTGGCGTGCACCTGTTCCTTCTCCTGGTGTTGCTGATTGTTCCGTTGACCGCCACGCTCGACCTGCCCGATCCGGCCGCGCACCTTCCGGATTACATGCTCGTGGCGCCTGCCCCTCCGCCGCCCCCGGCGGCGCGCGTGCCAACGTCCGCGGTGAATACGGAGAGGGCTGCGGCTGCGCCCAACGCTCCCGGATCGGCGCCCGACACGATTCGCACTGACACGACTCCACCAGCGGGTGACGCGATGCCCGACACAGGGACTCCAACATCGGGCATTCCAGAAGGACTCGGACTCCTTCCCATCGATCGCCCGACGGTTCCCGTGATCGCCGATCCTCCGCGCCAGACAGGTCCGGTGCGTCTGGCCGATCTCCCCGTGTCTCCGCGCAAGATCGTCGACGCGCGGCCGCTTTACCCTGACATCGCCAGAAGCGCGCGCGTGGAGGGCACCGTCATCATGGAAGCCGTGCTCGGTACGAATGGCCGCGTCACGCAATTGCGCGTGTTGCAATCCGTGCCCCTGCTCGATCAGGCGGCGACCGACGCGGTTCGTCAGTGGCGCTACACGCCGAGCTTGTACGGGGGCCGTCCGGTCTCCGTGCTGATGACGATTACGGTGCGGTTCACGCTGCAGTGACGCGCCTGCTGGCGGCGTTGGTCGTGTGCGCTGTCGTTCAGCAGGCAGCGACGGACGAGGACGTGCTGCGCGGCGTGGTGCAGTTGTACTACGACGCGCAAACGAAGAAGGACGTCGATCGCGCCGCCGGTTTCTGGAGCGCGTCCGCGAACCCGCGTATCGGCCGGGACGCGTTTGCCGCGGTGTTCGGCGCGGGAGACGCCGAGTACTCGGCGGACGTCCAGTCCGTGGCGATCAAAGGCCAGGAGGCGCGCCTCCGCGTCTCGGTCGAAATCGCGCGAACGGTGCTCCGCAACGACGCGCCGACGATTGTCAGGCAGACGCAACTGAATGCGCAGTGGTGGCGGCGAGAAGGCACCACCTGGAGGCTCCTGCGGGACGGGCCGGTTGCCGAGGACGTCGCCGATGAATTGATCGCCAGCGCTCCGGCAGATCGCGAAAAACTCCTTGCCGGATACGCCGCCGAAGTCAGCAGCGCGCTGCGTGGGATCCTGTCGCAGCGAGGCAGCAGTCTGGCGACCCAGGGTCAGTACGCGAAGGCGCGCGCCGTGTTCGAGCTCGCGCTGCTGGTCGCGCGCAGCTCGCGCGATCTCCGCAGCGAAAGCGAAACGCTCCAGGGCCTGGCGAATGTTTCTTACTTTCTCGGCGATTACGACGGCGCGAACCGGCACTACGGCGCCCGGCTCGAACTGTCCAGGCAGCTGAACGACGCCGACGGCCACGCGGCGTCGCTGCTCGGGCTCGCGACCGTCGCGTATTCCCGCGGCGAGTACACGCCGGCGCTTGTTTCATACCGCGAGGCACTCGGTATGTACGAGCAGCGCAGGGATGTGAACGCCATCGGCCGCACGCTCG
>JANPCT010000550.1:0-4344 GCA_031431095.1 Acidobacteriota bacterium
GGTGATGGCGCGCCCGAGCGCACCGGAACACCTGATCCTGATCAGCCTGACGATTGGCGCCGCCGGCCTTGCCGGCCTGTGCTTCTACCGGATGCTGGCGCCGCTCGTGGCTCCGCATCGGGATGTCGAGCGTCAGGCCCTCAGCGCGCGGATGCGCGTCGATCTCGAGCGGGAGAAAGCACTGACACTCCGGTCGATCAAGGAACTCGAATTCGATCGGGCGATGGGGAAGGTGTCGCCCCAGGACTTCGACGAAATGGCCGGGCGCCTGCGCCAGCGCGCCCTCGGCATCATGAAGCAGCTCGACGCCGGGTCGTCCGCGTATCGCGTCCTGATCGAGAAGGAGCTTGCGGCGCGCGTCGGCAACAAGCGGCCGGCAACGCATCAGACCGCAGCGGCGCGGCCGGCCGCCGTGGAGGAGGCCCGAACGCCCGACGTACTTGTCGCGCGTCCTCTCGAAGCAGGCCCGTGTGCCTGCGGCACCGCGAACGATGCCGACGCGCGGTTCTGCAAGTCCTGTGGGACGAAACTGAGGCCGGCATGACCCTCATCACGTGGCGCGCCATCGTGGCGGCCCTCGTGGTGGTGGTGACGAGCCCATCGCCCATCGCCGCGCAGGGGATGACCGGCGGCCAGATGCCCGATCCCAAGGCCATGTCGGGAATCCCGCTGCCGGTCGCCGACGTGCCCGTCGGCACCGTTACCGCGCGCGTGATCCGCGGCGCGCTGACCAATCCGCTGCCCGGGCTCACCGTTGCGCTACCCGGTAGCGAAGGGCCGAAAACGGCGCAGACGGACGCCGCGGGCCGCGCGACCTTCAGCGGCATAGCGCCGGGCACCCGCGTCAAGGCCGCGGTCGTCGTGGATGGCGAGCGGGTCGAGTCACAGGAGTTCGAGGTGCCGGCGGCCGGGGGAATCCGCGTGATGCTCGTCGCGACCGATGCCGCCATCGAGAAGAAGGCCGAGGACGATCGCAAACTTGCAGCCGAACCCGCCGTCGTCGGTGCCGTTGTGTTCGGTGAGCAGAGCCGCGTCGTCATCGAGGTGGGTGATGACGCACTGAACGTCTTCAACATCCTGCAGATTGTCAACACGGCCAGGCGCCCGGTGACGACCGCCGCGCCCCTCGTCCTGGACTTGCCTGCGGGCGCGGGGGCAGCCGGGATGCTCGAAGGGTCAGCGCCCAACGCAGTGGCGGCCGGCAAGCGCGTCACGATCACCGGGCCATTCGCGCCCGGGAACACGCTGGTGCAATTCGGATATTCCGTCCCGCTCGGCAGCAACGAGATCACCCTCGCACAGTCGCTGCCGGCGCCAATGACGCAGGTCTCCGTACTCGCGCAGAAGATCGGCGGCATGCAGTTGTCGTCGCCGCAGCTCTCGGAGCGGCGCGAAATGGCGGCGGACGGCCAGACCTACATCGTCGGCCAGGGCGGCGCGTTGAAGGCGGGGGATACGCTCACGCTGACGCTGTCGGGGCTGCCGCACCGCGCGGTGTGGCCGAGGAATGTCGCCCTGCTGATATCCGGCGTCATCCTGCTTGCCGGCGCATGGGGCGCCACCCGCGGCAGCGCGACCCCGGATCACAAGGAACGCCGGGGGCATCTCAACGCCAGGCGGGACAAGCTTTTCTCGGAGCTGGCAAACCTCGAGGCCGCACGGCGCAAGGGGGCGATCGAAGCGCCCGCGTACGCCGCCAGGCGCGCGGATCTCGTGACCGACCTCGAGGACTTGTACGCCGAACTCGAATAAACCCGTGCCGCTCGACTTTACGGTGCTGCGTCTGATCGAGGTGAGCCGGACGTTCGGCCGCCGGCGCGCGCTCAACCGGGTGTCGCTGACGCTCGAAGCGGGAACGATCACCGCGTTGCTCGGCCACAATGGCGCCGGCAAGTCCACGCTCCTGTCGATCGCCGCGACGCTGTTGCGGCCATCCGGCGGCGATGTGCGGTATGACGATCTCGACGCTGCCGCGGGCGGCGCCGCACTCCGTGGGCGGATCGGACTTCTCGGCCACGACCTCTATCTCTACCCCGAGCTCACCGCGGCGGAGAATCTCCGCTTCTTCGCAAACGTCTACGCGCTGGATCGGATCGAGCAGCGTGTTGGGGAAGCGCTTGAAGCCGCAGGGCTCACCGAGCGGCGGGACGATATCACGGCTGGATTCTCCCGCGGCATGCGCCAGAGGCTGGCACTCGAGCGGGCGTTGATCCACCAGCCGCGGCTGGTCCTGCTCGACGAGCCGTTCACAGGGCTCGATGAGGCCTCACGGGGCGCGTTGCGCACGCGCCTGCGCGCACTGCGCCAGTCCGGCGCGATCGTGATTCTGACGACGCACGACAGGGCCGCCATCGCGGATTTGATCGACAGCGCGGTCTCGCTCGTCGACGGGCGGCTGGCCGCTTGAGGGGGTTTTTCCGCGCCGTCTGGATCGTGACGCGCAAGGACCTGCTGATCGAGACGCGGACCCGTGAGATCTTCTTCACCACGGCGTTCTTCGCGCTGGCCTGCGTGCTCGTCTTCGCCTTCGGCTTCGTTCGCGACGGACGCCCGGTCCAGGACGCCGCGGCGGGCATTCTCTGGATAGCCATCGCGTTCTCCGGGACGCTCGCGCTGGGACGCGCATTCGAACGCGAACGGCAGGGGGAAACGCTGCGCGCCCTCCTCATCTCGCCGATCGATCGACCGGCGCTGTACGTCGGGAAGCTGCTCGGCATCCTGGTCCTGCTTGCCGCGGTGGAGACACTGGTGGTGCCGCTGGTGGCGTTGATGTTCCAGGCGCCGCTGTTCGATCACGCCTGGCTGATGCTGGGTCTGCTCGCCGCCGGGACGCTCGGCTTCGCGGCGGTGGGCACGCTGTTCGCAGCCATGCTCGTCCGCGCCCGCAGCCGCGACGTCATGCTGCCGGTGCTCTTGTATCCGATCACCGTCCCGGTCATCATTGCGGGCGTTCGCGGAACGGCGGCGCTGCTGCTGCCGGAGGCGGACGAGCCCATGGCCCGGGCATGGCTGGCGATGCTCGTCTTCTTCGATGTCGTGTTCGTGACGCTGGCGTTGTGGACGTTCGAGCCGGTGATGACGGAATGACGGCTGATGCTGACTATGAATAAGCTGTTTGCGCCGATCGCAATCGTGGCGGCGGGAATGTTCGCATACGCGCCGTTCATGATCCTGAACGCCCCCTACGAGTCGACGATGGGGCTCGTCCAGAAGATCTTCTACTTCCACGCCGCGTGCGGCATGGCGCTGTTCCTGGCGGCGTTCGTCAGCGGCATCGGCAGCGCGATCTACCTGTTCGCGCGCAAGCCGTGGGCCGACCGGCTCGCGGTCGCCGGCGCGGAACTGACCGTGATCGTCGGCCTGATCGTCCTGGTCACGGGGCCGCTGTGGGCGCGCAAGGCCTGGGGCGTCTGGTGGCAGTGGGACGCGAGATTGACCTCGACGCTGGTCATGTGGCTGATCTTCAACGCCTACCTGCTGCTGCGCCGGTACGGAGGCCCCGGATCCGACAAACTGGCGGCGGCGGTCGCGCTCTTCGGCATGGCGAACGTCCCGTTCGTTTACTGGTCGGTGAACGTGTGGCGGACGCTGCACCCCAAGACCTCGGTGATCCCCTCGCTTGGTCCCGGGATGCGCGGTCCATTCTGGTTCTGCGTCGTCGGATTCCTGCTGGTGTCGACGTTGCTGCTGGCGGTGCGAGTCGAGCTCGAAAAACGCCGCCAGGAACTCGACGAGTTGTATCTCGCCGCGGAAGAATAACCGGAGGGCGGACCAGTTGTCCGCCGGAGAAGACACATGACACGCACTGCTCGCACGCTCCTGGTCCTCTTCGTTCTCCTGTGGGCGCCGCCGCTTCAGGCGCAGGACCCGGCGAAGCCGGCGCAGGCGGCCGCACAGGACGGGTTCGTCCCCGTCGATTCCCCGATCAATCCGGAGGACGCCATGCCGGCGCCTCGCCTCGTGGCGATCGCCTATGGGTTCATCTGGGTGGTGCTGTTCGGCTACCTGTGGTCCGTCCGCTCGCGCCTGGCACGAGTCGAGCGCGAGATGGCCGTGGTGACTCGCCGCATCGGCGCCGGCGGGAAGTAATCGTCATGGACTTCGGGGCAATGTCGTCGGTGCACTTCATCCTGATCCCGTCGGTTCTGCTGATCGGTATGGTGGGCGGATGGATCCTGGGCAGCCGCGCCGCCGCCGATGCGCACAACGCCGACCTCAAACGCCGCGAAGAGCGCGCCAGGCGCTCGGAACGTCCGCCGTCCTGATCACTTGAAGGAATCGAAGGACTCGACCCCTTCGAGTGAGATGACACCGCTATCGACCCAGCGCCAGCCGGGTCGCGAG
>JANPCT010000551.1:0-3762 GCA_031431095.1 Acidobacteriota bacterium
CGTTGTCGGATCGCGCCAAGAACAAGTCGGTGGCAAAACGCGCTCGCGCGATGGTCCAGGCAATTAACGAGGCGGAAACAGCCAGCCGTCAGGCGCTCGAACAGCACCAGGAGCGTGTCGCCGCCGCCATCGCCCGTGCCGAGGCGCTCGCGGCATCGCCAACGTCGCCCGGCGGGTCGCCGATCGACGAAACCGAGGCCGCGTGGCAGGGCTTGACGACGACGGCCACGCACGACATTACTGCGGCGGATCGCGGCCGTTTCGACGCCGCCGTCCGCGCCGCACGCGCCGTCCTCGAGCGCGAAGCCAGGGAGCGCGCCGAGCAGGAGCAGCGCGAGGCGCAGCTTGCCGAGAGTCGCAACGTGCGCGAGGCGCTCTGCGCCCGGGTCGACTCCCTCCAGGGTGAGGATGCGCTCGACCGGCTCGAGGAGGCGCGTTCCGAGTGGGAAGGGCTGCAGCCGGATCCGGACCGCGGCGTCCACGAACAGCTGGCCAGGCGATTCGCCGAGGGCTGCGCCCGCGCGAAGAGCCGTCACGATAACCGGCAGGAGAGCGCGCGCATGAACGTTCGTCTGGAGGATCTGTCGCGCGAAGCGGAGCAGCTTGCCGCGCAGGAGGACAGCCCGGCCTATGCCTGGGACTCGATTTCGCGGGAGTGGAAGTCGCTTCACGACAAGACCGAAGGGCTCGACGAAGCGGCGCTGCAGCGCTACACCGCCGCTGAAACGGCGATCCGCGAGCGCGCTGAAGCCAGGAAGGCTGCCGCCGAGAAGGCGCTCCGCCAGCAGGTTCAGCGCATCGACCAGTTGATCGAGCGGGCCCACAAGCGGGCGGAGGCCGAGGACCTGACCCTGAAGGAGGCCGACAAGGCCGCCAAGGATCTGCGCACCGCGATCGAGACTCCGCTGACGCTGCCGCATCATGAACGGGAGTACCTGGTCGAGCGGTTGAAGGCGGCGCTCGCCGCGCTCGCGCCGAAACTGCACGAGCTGCGCGAGATGGACGAATGGAAGCGGTTCGCGAACGCCGCCGTTCAGGAAGAGTTGATCGCGCAGGCGGAAGCGCTCGGCAAGAAGTACGATCTCGAGAAGCCCGACGACATGGAGAAGGCGGCGCGCGAGCTGCATGACATCCAGGAGCGCTGGAAGCAGGCGGCGGAAGCGCCGCGTGCCCAGGCGCAGACGCTGTGGCACCGCTACCGGCAGGCCGCCGATCCGGTCCAGGTCAAGGCCCGCGATTTCTTCGCCGCCCGCGGAGCGGAGCGCGAAGCCAACCTCAAGGTGAAGCTGGATCTGGTAACGCGGGCGGAAGCACTCGCCGAATCCACCGACTGGATCAAGACCGCCGAGGAGATGAAGAAGCTCCAGGCGGAATGGCAGGCCTCCGGTCCGGTCCCCCGTCCCGACACGCGCGTGGTGTGGAAGCGGTTCCGCGACGCCTGCGACAAGTTCTTCTCGCGGCGCAACGAGGACCTCGCGCAGCGCAAGGAAGTCTGGGCCACCAACCAGGCGCGCAAGGAGGCGCTGTGTACGCGCGCCGAGGAGCTCGCCGAGTCGCGGGAGTGGGACAAGGCGTCAGCGGAGCTGCGCCGCCTGCAGGCCGAATGGAAGACCATCGGTCCGGTGCGCCGCACCAAGTCGGAAGCTCTGTGGCAGCGTTTCAGAGGGGCGGCCGATCGCTTCTTCGACCGCTACAAGCGCCGCGACGAGATCGAAATCGAAGCGCGCCAGGCGGACCGCGAGGCGCTCGCCGTCGAGCTCGAGTCGTTCCTGCCCGCCGAAGGGGCCGAAGCGGTCGCGCCGCCGGAGCTCCTCGAGAAGGTGCGCTCACTGAGGACGCGATGGAATCAGTCGACCACCGCCGTCCGCCAGGGCGCCGACCCGCTCAGCGCCCGGTTCATGAGCGGCATGGAACGCGTCCTGACCACCTACCCGGAAGCATTCAAGAGCAGCGAGCTCGACGTCGACGCGAGCCGGCAGCGCATGGAAAAGCTGGTGGCCCGCCTGGAAAGCTTCGTGTCCGAGAACGAATCGAAGCCCGAGTCGTCCCAGGATCTCGCGGCCCGTTTGCGCGAGGCGCTCGCCTCGAACACCATCGGCGGCCGCGCCGGCGACGAGAACAAGTGGCGCGGCATGGCCGACGAAGTCCGGCAGGCGCAGTCCGCCTTCTCCCGCCTCGTCCCGGTGCCCGGCGACGCCGGCCAACAGCTCGCCGACCGCTTCCACAAGGCATGCAACCGGTTCTTCGATCAATACCGCAAGAAGGTGCCGCAGCAGTCCGCCCCGCCGCCGCGCTCGGGGCGTCCGGTTGCTACGCGGTAGCGCGCCTTGACGCGAAGGGGTCGAAGGCTATCGATTCCTTCGCCTCCTTCGCGTGAGAGGACGGGGGCTTACTTCTTGTAGAGCACCTTTCCTCCGACGATCGTGTAGCTCACCTGCGCCGTCGGGATTTCATCTTCCGGCACCTTCAGGATGTCCTTCGACAGGACGGTGATGTCGGCGTACTTGCCGGGCTTCAGCGAGCCGCGATTGTCTTCCTCGAAGGCGGCATAGGCGCCGTTGATGGTGTAGGACTTCAGCGCCTCCATTCGTGACATGCGCTGGTCCGGAAAGAACACCTTCCCGTCTTTCAGCTTTCGGCTGACGGTCGCGTAGTAGCTCGCGATCGGGTCGACGTCTTCGACGGGCGCATCGGTGCCGTTGGCGACGATGGCGCCGCTCCTCATGAGCTTCTGCCACACGTAGGCGCCTTCCTGCGCGCGAGCCGCGCCAAGCCGCTCCAGGACGTACGGAGCGTCCGAGGTGCAGTGAATCCCCTGCATCGACGCGATCACGCCGAGCTTGCCGAAGCGCGGAATGTCGGCCGCGCTGATGTGCTGGGCGTGCTCGACGCGCCAGCGCACGTCCTTCTTCCCGGGGTTCGCCCTGAACGCGCGCTCGAAGATGTTGAGGGTCTCGCGATTGGCGCGGTCGCCGATGGCGTGCACGGCGAGCTGGTAGCCGTTGAGCATGGCGAGACGGGCGGTCTCGTCGATCTCGGCAACTTTCGTGGTCTCGAGTCCGGTCGATTCCGGCTTATCGGCATAGGGCGCGAGCAGCCAGGCGCCGCGCGGTCCAAGCGCGCCGTCGATCGATTTCTTGATCGCGCGGACGGTGAGATGCCCGTTGCCGTAGCCGATCATGCGGTATTGCGCGAGCTTCGACGCGATCGACGCGTTGTCCTGCCGCACCATCACCCATAGCCGTACGCCGATCGTCCCGGCGTCCACGAGCTCCTTCATGCGATCGATGGTCGCCAGCGAGGAGCCGGCATCCTGGAACGTGGTGATGCCTTTCGCCAGCACTTCCCGGGAGGCCAGCTCCAGCACCCGGCGATCGCGCGCGGCCGCCTCCGCGGGCGTCGGCGGCGGTGCCCCGGCGCCGCGCTTGACCAGCCGCTGCGCGGTCTCGCGCAGCAGCCCCGTCGCATCGCCCGAGGCGTCGCGCAGCACGTCACCGCCTGCCGGACTTTCGGTCGGGCGCCGGATGCCGGACAACTCCATCGCCTTGCCGTTCACGAACGCCGCGTGGCCGCTGGCATGCTCGAGCAGCACGGGGTTGTTCGGCGAGACCTTGTCGAGAGACGCATGCGTCGGGAATCCCTCGACCTGCGGCGCCGGACGCGACGTCCACTTCTCCTGGTGCCAGCCGCGGCCGTAGATCCACTCACCGGGACGCGCCCGCGACACGGCCTCTGCCACCATGGCGACCACCTTGTCCCACG
>JANPCT010000552.1:0-4551 GCA_031431095.1 Acidobacteriota bacterium
CGGCCGTGCAGGTGTCGCCGCTGTCCCGCGTCGCCGGACTCCCGATCGCCGAGAGGGTCCTCCGTTCGGCGTTCCGCGCCGGCTACGCCCGCGTCCTCGTCTTCGCCGACGCCGCACTTGCGGCGACGCTGCGCGGCATCGGCCGCGACATCCCGGGCGACATCCGCATCGTCACCACCACCGCGCAATGGCACCAGCTTCTGTCGGTATTGCCCGGCGATGCGCCCGCCACCGTCGTCGGCGCCGGCCTTGTCGTATCGCCCGCTCTGCTCGCCGACGCGGCGGCACTACGGCCGCTGGGGGAGGATCCCGGCGACGTACCCGCGGGAAAGAGCTGGCCGCGTTCGGGATTGCTGCGCGTCCGAGCGGGAGACGCCATCGACGTCGAGCGGATGCGCCGCGAGTTGAGAACTCGCGTCATCTCTGGCGCGCCGTTGCCGTCCGGCCGCGACGTGTCGCATGGCCGCGGACGGCTGGTGCTCAGGATTGTCGAACCGGCCGACATCGCCGCCGCGGAGCAGACCATCCGTCTTTCGAGCTACAAGGAAACCGACAACACGCTGGCCCGTTTCAATCGCCGCATGTCGCTGCCGATCAGCATCGCGCTCATCAGGACGCCTCTCACGGCCAATCAGCTGTCGGTGGCCCTGGTCGCGGTGGGGTTCTACTCGGCGTGGCTGTTCAGCACCGGGCATTACCTGGCCGGTGTGCTGGGCGCGTTTCTGTCGCTTGCCGCGAGCGTGCTCGACGGCTGCGACGGCGAAATCGCGCGACTGAAGTACCAGGAATCGGCGCTCGGGTGCTGGATCGAGACCTTCGGCGACTACTCGTACTACATCGCCATCTTCGTCGGACTTACCGTCGGCGCCGTACAGTCCACGGGCTGGCACGTCTTCTACTGGCTGGGCGCGGTAGCGCTCTCGGGAACGCTGGTGTCGTTCGCGCTCCTCATTTATCTCCGCAGCCGCATCACCGCTGGACATCCCGACAAGCTGCACGCCATCGCACGCGATCGGTTCAGGGCGGAGCCGACGTGGTGGTCGCGCATCATCTGGCGGATTTCCTTTGTCGCGACACGGTCCGCCATGCCGTACGGCATCATGGCGCTGTCGCTCGTCGGTGCGCTGCCGCTGGTGGTCGTCCTCGCGGCGATCGGCTCGAATACGTACTGGATCAGCCTGGTCCTGAAGCTACGGCACCTGCTGGGTGACGAGGGGGCTGAAGCCGCGACCGCGTGAAATCGCCAATCTAGACTTCTCGTCTGCCTTCCATCGCCTTGTGCATCGTGAACTCGTCGGCGTATTCAAGATCGCTGCCGACCGGCACGCCCATAGCGATGCGGGTGACGCGGACGCCGAGCGGCTTCAGCAGTCTGGCCAGATAGATCGCCGTCGCTTCTCCCTCGACGTTGGGATTCGTCGCCAGAATCACTTCCTCGACCTCACCGCTGCCGACGCGCATCAGCAGCTCTCTCACCTTCAGGTCGTCGGGTCCGATCCCCTGGAGCGGCGACAGCGCGCCCATCAGCACGTGATAGCGCCCCTTGAAGTCGCGCGTCTTCTCCACGGCAGCGACGTTTTCGGGCTCCTCCACCACGCAGATGATGCGGGGGTCGCGGCCCGTGCTGGTGCAGAAGAAGCAGGGATCGACGTCGGTGATGTTGCTGCAGACCGAGCAGTAGGTGACGCGGTCCTTCACCTCGCGCATCGCGTCGGCGAGACGGTCGATCTCCTCGCGCGGGGTCTTCAGGACGTGGTAGGCGAGCCGCTGGGCGCTCTTGGCGCCGATGCCGGGCAGCCGCTGGAGCTGTTCGACCAACCGGGTCAGCGGATCGGGACGGTTCATCACAGGCCCGGAATCTTCAGGCCGCCCATCATGCCGCCCATCTGCTGCTGCAGCGCATCGTCCACTTTCCGGTGGGCGTCGTTGACGGCGGCGAGGATCAGGTCCTGCAGCATCTCGACATCCTCTTTCGACACGGCTTCGGGATCGATCTTGAGCGACAGGAGCTGCTTCGATCCGCTGACGACGACGGTGACCATCCCGCCGCCGGCGGTGGCTTCGACCTTCATCTCGGCCATCTGCTTCTGCATGCGCTCCTGCATCTGCTGCGCCTGCTTCATCATCTGCTGGATGTTCATGAACGGTTCCTCACTCACATTTCTTCGACGTCTTTGATCTCGGCCGCGAACACGTCGAGCATTGTCTGCACGCCGGTGTCCGACAACGCCCGATCCTTCAATGACTGCTGGTATTCGGGTCCGGCTGTGTCGGCGGCTGGCGCGCTACCAACCGCGCCTGCTTTCGGCGGGGTGGACGCGGCGACGCCTTCGGCGGCGGTCACGCCCATGCGGTGCCCCGCCAGTTGTGTGGCCGCGGCCTCGAGCCAGGGACGATTCTGTTCGAGTTGCGCGCGCAACGCGCGGTGATGGGGTCCGAACACGAACACGATCTTGTCCGACTCGAGATCGATCCGCTGCGCCTGGGCGACGACGGTGCCGTGAAAGAACTTCTTCGCCTTGCGAATCTCGGCGAGGAATGCTTCCTTGAGGTGTGCGGGATCGACGGCCTTGAGATTCGGCGTGTCGCTCTCGACGGGCGCGGCCGGCCTGGCCGCCGGTACCGGGGCAGCGGGCCGTTTTGCTTCGATGGCCTTGACGATGGCGGCCTTGGAGGCGCCGGCGATGGGTGCCGGAGCAGGCGCAGGCGCGGACCTCGCGTCCTCGGCAGAGTCGCGAGCGGCGGCCGCTCGCGGCGGGGCGATGGACGCTGCGACAGGACGTGGCGGTGCGGGCGGCGCGGCCGCGGCACGGAGCGGTGCTATCGGCGCGGCTGGCGGCCGGGCGGGCATCGGCGGAGGCGTCCCTGGCCTGTTGGCCGCGGCCGGACCCGCCTGCATTTGCTGGATCAAATCCGTCAACGGCACCATCCGGCGCAGGTGCAGCCAGCGCAGCAGCGCCATCTCGAGGTGATACCGCGGCTGCATCGAGGTGCGGATCTCGAACTCCGCCTTGCTCAGCACCTCGAACGCGCGCATCAGGTCCTCGCCCGAGAAGCGGCGCGAAAGGTCGAGCAGCGACTGGCGCTCGGCGTCCGAAGCGATTTCAGGGTCAGAGATGCGCGACGAATCGATCGTCAGCACCAGCAGGTCGCGCGTCAGCCGGGCCAGCTCCCGTACCACGAGCCTCAGGTCGTAGCCCGATTCGACGGCACGGGCCGCGAGATCGAACAGCGCCGGCGCGTCCTCGCGCGCGATCGCGTCAGCGATGCTGACGAGCAGGTCGCGGCGCACCAGACCGAGCACCGTCGCGACATCCTCCGCGGTGATCGTGGTGCCGGCAAAGCCGATCACCTGATCGAAGGCGCTCTGCGCGTCGCGCATGCTGCCGTCGCCGGCCCGCGCGATCAGCATGATCGCCCCTTCGTCGGCGGCGATCCGCTCCGACACGGCGATGGCCCGCAACTGGTCGGCGATCTGCTTGACGCCGATCGACTTCAGCTCGAACACCTGCGAGCGCGACTGGATCGTCGGCGGGACCTTTCCAATCTCCGTTGTCGCCATCATGAAGACGACGTGAGGCGGCGGCTCCTCGATCGACTTCAGGAGGGCGTCGAACGCCTGAGCCGACAGCCGGTGGACTTCGTCGATGATGAAAATCTTGTAGCGGTTGCGCACCGGCGCAATGCCGAGGCCCTGGATGATCGTCTCGCGTATTCCTTCGATCTTGGTGTGCGTCGCCGCGTCGATTTCGAGCACGTCCATGTCGCGCCCCTCGGTGATCTCGACACAGGCATCGCAGGTGCCGCACGGATCGGCGGTCGGACCGATTTCGCAGTTGAGCGCGCGCGCCAGGATCCGCGCGGTCGTCGTCTTGCCGACCCCACGGGGTCCGGAAAAGACGAACGACTGCGCAATACGCTTGGCGCCGATGGCGTTGCGCAGCGTCTGCGTGACGCCGCGCTGGCCGATGACGTCATCGAACCGCTGCGGGCGCCACTTCCGGGCGAGAACTTGAAAGGCCATTTCGAAGGAGGGACAGATCCGAACCGTAAGTCTACTACCCCGAGCGAGCTGGTCAAGGTAACCAAGGACAAAGCCCGACAAAACCGTACCCGAGAGCGCGAGCGTATTGACGGAACCGAGGGAGACAGCCCCTCGAATAAACCGATCCCGGCTGAAAGTGTACTACGCGCGAACGAGCACCGCGAAAGTGAGCCCGAGGAGAAATACCCGAACGAGCGAAGCGAGGTGAGCCACGGGAGCGGCGCGGGGCCAGGGGGCGCCCGCGAGCGAGCGTGTCGGGGAGCCCAAGGAGATAAATCGCGAACGAGCGAAGCGAGGTGAGCCACGAGAGCGGCGCGGGGCCAGGGGGCCCCCGCGAGCAAGCGTGTCGGGGAGTCCGAGGAGCGAAGCCCGAGGAGATAAATCGCGAACGAGCGAAGCGAGGTGAGCCACGAGAGCGGCGCGGGGCCCGGGGGCCCCCGCGAGAGATCGGGAGGGCACAACGCAGGACACCAGACACCGGAGAGAAAAGGGGATGGAGGGGTGCG
>JANPCT010000553.1:0-6560 GCA_031431095.1 Acidobacteriota bacterium
CGTCCCGCACCGATGAGAGCCGTTGAACCGGGCCGGTCGGGATCGCCTGCAGTGCCGGCGGCGGAACAGCGAATCGTTCGTCGACGAAGACCTCCGTCCCGGCCGGATGATCGACGACCAGCAGCGACGTCAGATCGAAGAAGTGCGTTTCCCACAATTCCGCGGTGATGCGCAGATCGTAGGCGCCGTCGCGCGGCGCGAGCTGATCGCCGCGCAGCTTGATCCGGTCCTCGGTCATCAGCACGTCCGCCGTCGCCTGCGCGTTGATGCGCAGGCCCAGCGGCGACCGCCAGATCAGGTCGGTGACGAACGCCATCTCCCGGCCGTTCCACGCGAACAGCCAGGGGCACGAGCCCTTGAGGCGCTGCGTCGCTGCGATCGACTGGCCGGCCTTGATCTCGAACTCGGCCTGTAAGGCGCCGTTCGGCCAGGTGATGCGGACCACGTCAGCGCGACTCGCTTCTCCAAGTCCGAAGTGGACGGCTGGAGACACGATCGGCTGCTTCTGCAGGTGCAGCCCGGATCGCATTTCGATTTCGCCGCCGATGCCGAACGAATTGATCCGCTGATCGCCAGTGGACGTAGCGGCGCGCGGCCGCAACACCTGCCAGTTGTAGGTCTTCGCGCCCCGACTCACGGCGCGGGCGGGCCGCCCGTCCGGCGCGATTCCGATCAGCTCGATCCTGCCGTCGCCATCGAGGTCCGCGGCGGCACGGACGCCTAGCGCCAATGGAGTGCTGAGAGCGGCATACGCGCCGCCCGGTGACGCAAGCGCGATCGTCGTCGCGGCCGCGGCGCCGACGATCAGATCGGTTGCGCCGTTGTTATCGAGATCGGCGGTGAGGAACCTCGCCGAGTCCGGTTGCAGACCTGCCGGAACATCGAGGCGCACCGCCGCCGACGCTCGCCAGACGCCTTCGTCAGTGCGCGCCAGCCGCGCCACGGCGCCGTCGGCTGACAGGGCAAGGAGGTCGAACGCGGATTCACCTCCGCGCTGCACCACGGCGATCGCCACGGCGCGGACGGCCGGTACGGGCAATTGATCGGCGCGGAAGCTTCCGCCGCGAAGGCTGGCGTACACGTGTAACGCGCCGGCCTCGTCGAGGAAGACCGCATCCGGCACACCCTCGCCATCTACATCGGCCCACAGAAACGCGCGCGCGCGCGTGACGCCTGAAAACGGCTCGCGCAAAGCGAATGTACCGTCGCCGTTATTGCGCAGGACGACAGGGTGCCCGTCGCGTGGCGCGAGCACGAGGTCGAGGTCGCCGTCGGTATCGATATCGGCGGGCCAGACCGCGTAGGCAGGCGCACGAAGGACGGACGGCGTCAGCCTGGTCGCGGCTGTGACGTCGACGAAGTGTCCGGCCGCGTCCTGCCGCAACAGGCACAACCCGCCGGGACCAGCGATGGTCAGATCGATTCTGAAGTCGTAGTTGAGGTCCGCGGCCGCCACCGCCTCGGGTGACAAAGCGGCGCTGCCCGACGCGGCGCTCCCCGTGCGGCATCCCGCATCACCTTTCACGCCGGCGAGACGGATGCCGGCTGGGCCGGCCGTCGCCAGCACGGGGTTCCCTTCGCCGCCAAGCCAGATTGCGCCCGTCCACGATGCCGCCGCTGCGGCGTCCGCCACGGGCTCGATCGTGAAGGTCAGCGCCTGGTCGGCCGGCGCCGGCTGTGGATCGGGATTCTTCAACCGCAGGAAGCGCGTCAGCGGCGCACCGACTTCCTCTCGCGGCGTGCTCACCTCCGCGAGGGCGGCGCGATAGCCCGGTTCGCGCAGCAGCACGTTCTTGAGGAACGCCACCCGCGTGGCCGCTCCCCGCGGGTTGTCTGCGGCGGTGGCCAGCAGCGTCGCCAGTTGCTCGCGCGCCGCCGGCGACCACGACGCAGACGCCGCGGTCAACGGCGCCATGGCGCCGTTGAGCGCCGCCTGGTCTCCGCGTTTCGCGGCGATCCGGATGTACTCGAGTCGGGCCGCGAGATTGTCGCTGCGCGCGACGAGTTGTTCGAGAATGCCCAGCGCCCTGGCGTCATCGTCGGCGCCGCGCTGCCGTTCGGTGTCGAGCGCCAGCGAGTAGGCGGCCTCCAGATTGCGCGGCTCGAGTTCGAGCGCGCGTTGCCAGTGACGGACGGCCTCGGCGAGATTGCCTCGCCGGCTTTCGGCAAGCGCCTGCAGCCGCTGGATCGCGGCGCTGTCCGGAGCAAGCGATGCGGCCCGGGCCAGATGCTGCGCGCCCTGATCGAGCTCCTGCTGACGCAGCAGGAGCAGGCCAAGGTCGGCCCATCCCGCCGGCTCCTGCGGCACGAGGGAGACGACGCGATCGAATTTCTGCCGCGCCATCACCTCCTGCGTCGTCTGCATCGCGGAGAGTCCGACATGGAACGCGGCCACCGCTTCCTGGTACTCCTGCGGCGAGGGCTCCTGTTCGCGAGTGGACTTCGGCGAGGCGCACGCGCAGGCGAGCGCGACGATGGGCAGGGAGATCGTGATCAGGAACCGTGAGGACATTTGGGTCGGGGCCGCGCGTGATCGTAGCAGTTCCGGCGGTGCCGCTGCGACTGTCAATGGCGACTAATGTGTTTGCACTAGGCTCTCGCCGGGCTTGCTAGTGCCCGCGAGTACGGCTTTTCAAGCGGGGCACGGCTACGAACTCACGAACATCGTCGAGGTTGCTCGGATTTTTTTCGCCGGGACACGCACTGCGTCCACCGCATCGCCATGCATCCGTCGCGGCCGCAGACGCTGTTCATAAAGAAGCACTGGGACGTGATGCTCAGCGACGACAGCGGCGACTCGTGGCAGAAGATCATCGGCGCCATCGCCGGCGGCTGAACCGGGGCTCAGCCGCAGGGGTTATCCGGGTGCGGCGCCGTGCGTCGCGACGTAGAGCGCATAGATCGACTGGCTCGCCGCCATGAACAGCCGATTGCGTTTCGGACCGCCGAAGGCGACGTTGCCGCAGACTTCGGGCAGGCGAATGCGGCCGAGCAGCTTTCCGCCCGGATGCCAGACGGTGACGCCGCTGTAGCCGAGCGCGCGGCCGGCGTTGCTCGAGACCCACACGTTCCCGCCCACGTCGCAGCGCAAGCCATCCGGTCCGCACTTGACCTCGTCGATCATGCAGTCCGTGAACAGCCGCCGGTTCGAGAGCTTGTTGTCGGCGCCGACGTCGAACACGTAGACCTCACCTTTACCGCCTGGCCCCGTGTCGCCGGGACCTTTTCCGGTGCTCGCGACGTAGAGTCGTCTGAAATCGGGAGAGAACGTCAGGCCGTTCGGATCCGGCACCTGCTCCTCCGGGATCACCAGGTCGATGCGGCCGCCGGGATCCACGCGATACACATTGGTCGGCAACTCGCGCGGAAACAGCGCCCCTTCGTAGAGCTGTCCGCCGTACGGCGGATCCGTGAACCAGATGCCGCCGTCGCGGTGGACGGCGACGTCGTTCGGGGAATTGAGCTGCTTGCCCTGGAACGCGTCGGCGATCACGGTGACCGAGCCGTCGTGCTCGTAGCGGACGACGCGGCGGGTGAGGTGTTCGCAGGAGAGCTGCCGTCCCTGCGGATCGAAAGTGTTGCCGTTGCTGTTGTTCGACGGGTGCCGGAAGATCGACACGCGGCCGTCGTCTTCCAGCCAGCGCAGCTGGCGGTTGTTGGGGATATCGCTCCAGACCAGGTAGCGCCCCTGGCTGCTCCATGCCGGCCCCTCGGCCCAGAGCGCGCCCGTCCAGAGACGCACGAGCGAGGTGTTCGGCTGGACGAGGGAATTGAACGACGGGTCGACTGTCAGGACGTCGGGATCACTGAAGTAAGTGGTCGGCGGCGCGCCCGGACCGAAATCCCTTGGCGGGTTGGAGATGACCGTCGGCGCGGATGGTGGCGCACCCTGGCGCCCTTGCGCGAACGCCGCGGCCGGGGCAGCGAGCGCGGCCCCGGCCACCGTGCCGAGCGTGGCGAGTAGATCGCGCCGCGTGATGCGTGTCGTCATGGAGCGCTGCCTCCCTCTGGCCAGACACATCCTATACCGGACGACCGACCCGCGGGCGCGAGCTGTAGCGGAGAGGTCAAGGTCGGTGTGTCCTAGACTAGTTCTAGACGGATTCAACGCCTGCGCTACACGCGCGAGTGGCGTCTGCGTGATGACATACTAGTGCGCTGCATCGCCGCCACGGGATATGAACCAAGCGACATCCGCGAAACCGATCCCCTTCCTCGCGATTCTTGCGCCGGCCGTGCTCATCGCGGTGTGGGCACTCGTGTCCTGGGCGGGACTGTTTCCTTCGTCGTTGTTTCCGCAGCCGTGGGATGTCGCGCGCGGGGTGTGGAGCGAACTGCGCAGCGGACGCCTGTTGACGGACGCGGTCGCGTCGCTGTTCCGCGTGTCGCTCGGCTTTCTGCTCGCGGCGATGCTCGGCGTGCCGGCGGGTCTGCTGCTCGGACATTCGTCGCGCGCGAGGGGCGCGTTGTTGCCGCTGGTCAATTTTTTCCGAAGCCTGTCGCCGCTGGCGTGGATTCCGTTCGCGATTCTCTGGTTCGGCATCGGCGATCCGCCGGCGGTGTTCCTCATCTTCATGGCCGCCTTCTTTCCCATCGTGCTGTCGACCACTGCCGCTGTCGCCAACATTCCGAGCGTCTACTTCCGCGTGGCGCGAGACCTCGGCATCACCGGTGCGCGCGTCCTCACCGGGGTGACGCTGCCGGCCATCGCGCCGCAAATCATCACGGCGCTGCGGGTGACCGCCGGCCTGTCGTGGCTCGTCGTCGTCGCCGCGGAGATGATCGCCGGACGCGACGGGCTCGGGTTCGCGATCTGGGACGCGCGCAACGGGCTGCGCGTCGATCTGCTGGCGGCGGCGATGTTCGTCATCGGCGTGATCGGCGCGATCCTGGATCGGCTGCTCGTGCAGTTGACACACATTCCGAGCGTGCGGTGGGGATACGAGCGATGAGCGACGTCCTGCTGCGCCTCGAGAAGGTGGCCGTGACGCTCGGAGCGGTGGACGTCATCGGCGGCATCGACCTCGAGGTGCGCGACGGGGAATTCGTCGCGCTCGTCGGACCATCCGGCTGCGGCAAGACCACGCTGTTGAACCTGTGCTCCGGGTGGCTGGCGCCGACGGCAGGAACGGTGCACCGGCCGGCGCGGCAGCGGATGGTGTTCCAGCAGGACGGCTTGTTTCCGTGGCTGACCGCCGACGAGAACATCCTGCTTGGCGTCGCGCCCGATCTGGATCGGGCCGAGCGCCGGCGCCGGGCGGACGCCCTGCTGGACCTGATCGGGCTGGCGACATTCGCCGCGGCGTATCCTCACCAATTGTCGGGCGGCATGCGGCAGCGCGTCGAGCTGGCGCGCGCGCTCGGTGGTGAAATGCCGCTGCTCTTGATGGACGAGCCGTTCTCCTCGCTCGATTACCTGGCGCGGCTGAAGATGCGGCGGGAGCTGGCGCGCATCCTTCGCGAGCAGCCGCGCACCGTGGTGCTCGTCACCCACGACATCGAGGAAGCGGCGCAGCTGGCGGACCGCGTGCTGGTCTTGTCGGAACGTCCGGCCCGCGTGCGCGACGAAGTCGTCCTGTCGATGCCGCGCCCGCGCGATGCCACCCATCCTGAGGTCGTGCGCGCGGTGCACCACATCCTCACCGTGCTTGGTCTTGAATCGGACGCCGCCCTCGGCGGCAGGGAGAGCTTGCAATGAGCGCGCTGTTGTCACCGTTCGTGCGCTGGGGCGCCGGGGCCCTGGCGTTCGTCGCCATTCTCGGCGCGCTGCGGCTGCGTCCGTGGCAGCAGGCGGCACCGGAGGATGCGGCCACTCGTGAAACGCTTGCGGTCGGATTCCTGCCTGTGACGTGCCACTTGACCTGTCCGGTCACGGACTACGCATCCAGGACCAGCCGCGCGACGCGCTTCGAGTCGCAGCGCTTCACCGATTTTCCCACTGTCGTCGAGACCCTGAAGAGCG
Organism: Acidobacteriota bacterium; assembly: GCA_031431095.1. Classification (GTDB taxonomy): domain Bacteria; phylum Acidobacteriota; class Vicinamibacteria; order Vicinamibacterales; family 2-12-FULL-66-21; genus JAICSD01. The sequence goes on from JANPCT010000553.1 coordinate 5,963, forward strand.
GACGGCTCGATGCGACGTTCATGATTGCGCCGTTGGCCATGAAGCTGCGCGAGCAGGGGGTCAAGGTCCGCATTGCCTACCTCGGTCATCGTGACGGCTCGACCGTCATGGTGCGATCCGACCTGCCGGCGGGGTCGTTGAAGGACCTCGAGGGACGCACGTTCGCCATCCCGAGCAAGTACAGCAATCAGAATCTCGTCATCCGCAAGCTGATGAAGGATCAGGGAGTCGATGCGGCGAAAATACGGTTCGTCGAGCTGCCGCCGCCCGATATGCCGGGGGCGTTGGCCAGCCGGGCGATTGACGCGTACTTCGTCGGCGAGCCGCACGCTGCCCGCGCCGAACTCGATGGCTCCGGGCGGGTGCTGTATCACGCCAAGGATATCTGGCCTCGCTTCATCTCGTGCGTGCTGGTGGTGACGGAGCGTCTAATCGCCGAGCGTCCGGCGGTGGTCCGCGATCTGGTGCGCGGCATCGCGGAAAGCGGCGAGTGGGCGGAGGCGCACCGCACCGAGGCGGCGCAGCTCGTCGCGCCTTTTTTCCGGCAGGACGAGGCGTTGATCCGCTTCGTGCTGACGCAGCCGCCCGACCGGGTCAG
>JANPCT010000554.1:0-3421 GCA_031431095.1 Acidobacteriota bacterium
CGGCGAGGTAGCTGTCGACGTGCTTTTGCAGGAAGCCCTCGAAGGGCCAGCGTTGGCCCACGGCTCGCTTCTCGTCATCGCAGATCAGGATCGTCTTGGTGGGTCGCGTCATCGGGGACTTGGCGCATTCTAACAGGCTCACCAGCCATTGCTCAGGACGCCGTCCTCACCGCGCCTGGCGGCGCGCGGATGCGGCCCCGGCGCTCATGCCGCAGCGCGGTCAGCCGCCTCGATGCTGTGGTAACTTGAGGCGGATATGCTCCTGTGGGCGTTCGCAATCGTCGGCGTGCTCGCGGCCGGCGCCGCATGGGCGCGCGCCGGCCGCACGGCGCGCAAGCTCGAGGCGTTGAACCAGTCGTACTGGGAGCTGCGCTACGACTTCACGCGTCTCAGATCGCAGGTGGCCCGGCTCGATCCGGAAACGGACGAGGCCGCAACCGAAGCCGCAGCTCCGCCGCCAACGGGCGGGCAGACGGTTGCCTTCGTGTCACTCTCCTCGATGAAGAAGAAGGGTTAATGGCCAACCAGTACGACGTGGTCGTCATCGGCTCCGGAACTGGCGGCTACGTGGCGGCTATCCGCGCCGCGCAGCTCGGACTGAAGACCGCCGTCGTCGAACGCGCGCCCGTGCTCGGCGGCACGTGCTTGAACTGGGGCTGCATCCCGACCAAGGCGCTCCTCGAACACGCCCACGCCCTGAAGGTCGCCCAGGACTGGAAGGAATGGGGCCTGACCCTCGGGCAGGCCGCCGTCGGCATCGACATGAACCAGGTCCAGGCCCGCAAGGACAAGATCGTCAAGGGGCTCACCGGCGGTGTGGAGTTCCTGTTCAAGAAGAACAAGATCGACTGGATCAAGGGCTCAGGACGCCTGGCCGGTAAAGGCAAGGTCGACATCACCGAAGGCGACAAGCAGACCCTGACCGTCGCCAGGGAGATCGTCGTCGCCACCGGATCGCAGCCGCGCAGCGTTCCCGGCATCGAGATCGATCGCAAACGCATCATCACGAGCGACGAAGCGATCGGCCTGAAGACGATTCCGAAATCGATCGTGATCATGGGCAGCGGCGCCGTCGGCGTCGAGTTCGGGTCGATCTTCCGCCGTTTCGGCAGCGAGGTCACCCTCATCGAACTGCTGCCCCGAATCGTGCCGGTCGAGGACGAAGCCGTCTCGACCGAGCTCGAGCGCTCGTTCAAGAAGCAGGGCATCAAGGTGATGACCGGCACCAAGGTCACGAGCGCGAAGGCCGGCTCGAACGGCGTCGAACTCGAAGCCCAGACCGCCGACGGCAAGACGACGAAACTGAGCGCCGAATACCTGCTCGTCGCCACCGGCCGCGGTCCCGTGACCAGCGGTCTCGGCGCCGAAGATGCAGGCCTGACGATGGACCGCGGCTACATCCGGGTGGATGCGGAGTATCGAACGAGCGTGCCCGGCATTTCCGCCGTCGGCGACGTCGTCACCTTCGACAAGCCCGGGCATCCACAGCTCGCCCACCTCTCCTCCGCAGAGGGCATCGTCCTCGCCGAGCGCATCGCCGGACACGACTTCCGCCCGATCAACTACGACCACGTGCCCGGATGCACCTACTGCGATCCGGAAATCGGCAGCGTCGGCTTGACCGAGGCGGAAGCGAAAGAGCGAGGCTTCGACGTGCGCATCGGCACCTTCAAGTTCGGTGTCCTCGGCCGCGCCAGGATCGCGGGGGAAACCGACGGCTTCGTCAAGATCGTCGCCGAGAAGAAGTACGACGAGATCCTCGGCGTCCACATGATCGGCCCGCGCTCGACCGAGCTGGTCGCCGAAGCGACCCTGGCGCTCCGCCTCGAATGCACCGTCGAGGAATTGATCCGCACGATTCATGCGCATCCGACGATGTCGGAAGCTGTCGGTGAGGCGGCGCACGCCGCGCACGGGGCGGCCATTCATTCGTAAAGGGGTCAGCGCACAAGTCCTCCATGACGGCCACGAACACAGCAAGACCCTCGGACGCCCTGACCAGGAACCAGCTCCTCGAGATGTACTACTTCGCGCGCCTGGCGCGTGACGTGGAGGAGCGGCTCGTCATCCTGTTCCGGCAGAGCAAGGTCATCGGCGGGCTCTATCGCAGCCTCGGGCAGGAAGGGGAGTCGGTGGCCACGGCGTATGCGTTGGAGCGTCGCGATGCCGTGCTGCCGCTGATCCGCAACATGGGCGCGCTGATGACCGTCGGCGTGCGACCGCTGGAGATCTTCCGGCAGTACATGGCGAAGGGCACCTCCAACTCGCGCGGGCGTGACCTCAACATCCATATCGTCCACTTCCCGGCATCCATCAGAGCGGAGCGCGGCTTTGCCGGGTCCGGTCCTGGTGACGTTGTCGCTGATGACGACGAGCCCGTGATCGTCGGCCCGATCAGCATGCTGGGGGATTCGATTCCCGTGGCGGCGGGCATCGCGATGGGCGCCGGGATGCGCGGCAAGCCGCGGGTTGCGATGGCCTGGATTGGCGACGGCGCAACCAGCACCGGTGCGTTCCACGAAGGCATGAACTTCGCCGCGGTCCAGAAGATCCCGCTCGTCGTGGTGGCGGAGGACAACAAATACGCCTACTCGACGCCGATTGCGAAGCAGATGGCCATCACGCGCATCGACGAGCGCGCCTCTGCCTACGGCATCCCTCACGAACTGGTGGACGGCAACGACATGCTGGCGGTCTACGACGTCGCCAAACGGATGGTCGACAGCGCCAGGTCCGGCGGCGGCGCGCAGCTGATCGGTGTCGACACCATGCGCATGCAGGGGCACGCCCAACACGACGACGCCCGGTATGTTCCCAGGGATGTCGTGGACGCCTGGGTCACGAAGGATCCGCTCGTTCGCTTCATCAAGGCGCTGGTCGAGCGCAAGACCGCGACCACGAAAGACTTCGACGACATCGACAGGATGACGAAGGAGTATGCGGCAACGGAAGCGGACCTTGCCGTGGACGAGCCGATGCCGGACCCGGCGAGCGTGACTCGCGGCGTCTATGCCGGGGACGACTACGCGGTGCCGCGGGTGGAGCTCGTGACGTCGCCGTTTGCCGGACGATAGCGACCGATTTCAATGGCAGTCATCACCTATCTGGAAGCCATTCGCCAGGCCCTGTTCGACGAAATGGGACGCGACGAGCGCGTCTTCGTCATCGGCGAGGACGTAGGCGCATATGGCGGCGCCTTCAAAGTCACCGAGGGGCTGATCGAGAAGTTCGGCGAGAAGCGCGTCATCGACACGCCCATCTCCGAGGCGGCGATCGTCGGCTCCGCGATTGGCGCGTCCTACATGGGCATGCGCCCCGTGTGCGAGATCCAGTTCATCGACTTCATCGCCTGCTGCTTCGACATGCTGACGAACTTCGCCGCGACGAGCCGCTATCGCAATGGCGCGGGCACCCCGATCGT
>JANPCT010000555.1:0-5984 GCA_031431095.1 Acidobacteriota bacterium
CTCGGTCAAATCACGTAAACCACTGATAAAGCTGAGTTTGGACCCCGTTTCTATCGCCGTGGCACGCGACTTGATATTCCTGGGGTTCGAGGGCGGAACCGGGCAAGTTCAGCCGGCGTCCTAGATGAAAAGGGTACAACAATGGTTACGAACTATCCCCAGCACCTCACGGCGACGACCGGCATTACGACGCACACCGGTGTGAGCCTGGTGGCTCGCGCGGTGTCGCGGGTCGGCGAGCTCCTCTGCGGATTGCGCGGACACGACTCGGTCCTGCACTTCGAAGGCAAGCGCGTCAATATGCGCTGCACGTCCTGCGGACACGACACGCCGGGGTGGGATGTCAGCGGACGGGGACCGCGTCAGCGCTATGCGGGTGATGCCCGCCGGCATGCATTGGTGCCGCATCGCCTCGTCCTGCGCAAGAGCGCCTGAACGCGCCGCTAGTGCCGTCCGCTGGCGCCGGCTACGCGACGCACCAGGCGCGCGCCAGGGCAGCCAGAATATCCCGGCAGCGCAGCACGTCCTCGATCTCGACGTATTCCTCGGCGCTGTGAAGCCCGGCGCCGCCCGGCCCGAACAGCACCGAGGGAATCCCGGAGCTCCCCAGAACCGCCGCATCGGTCCAGAAACTCATTCCCGTAAAATCGCGATCGCTATCGGTGGAACCTCGAGCCTCGACTGCCCGCAGCAGTGCGCGAGGCAGCGCATGCTGCGCCGACAGTTCGTACGACGGACGTGAGAAAAGCGGCGTCAGCGCCGCGTCGAACTCCGGGTCGTCACGTCGCAGCCCCGACAGGATTGCAGCGAGCTCCGCCGTCACCTGCTGCTCGGTCTCACCCGGCACCGTACGTCGCTCGAGTTTCAACGAGCAGCGGTCCGGATAGCTACTCAGCTCCCGCCCTCCTTCGATCAACGATGCGTGCAGCGACGCGGTGCCCATCAACGGGTGCGGTGGAACGGCCTGCAGTCGGCGATCGAGCGCTTCGAGCTCGTGCAGCACGCGCCCCATCCGCAGGATGGCGTCGCGACCATCTCGCGGGCGGCTTCCGTGAGCGGCGCGGCCGCGCGTCTCGACGTCGTACCACGCAAACCCTTTGTGGCCGACCGCGATGTTCATGTCGGTCGGCTCGGTGACGACTGCCCCGTCGGCCCGCCAGCGCGTCACCAGCGCGTCGGCGCCGATACTCTCGTACTCCTCGTCCACGACGGCCGTGACGATCAGGCGTCCGGCGACAAGTCCGCCGCTTTCTGCAATGAGGCGAGCCGCATCAATCATCGCGGCGACGCCCCCTTTCATGTCCTGGGCGCCGCGGCCATACAGACGGCCACCCCGTTCGACCGGATCGAACGGCGCCGTCATCCCATCGACACCCACGGTGTCGAGATGGCCGCACAACATCAGCGAACGTCCAGGGGCGCGTCCATCGAGGACCCCGATCACGTTGGCGCGGCCGGCCACGACCTCCTGCACGTCGACGTCGAGACCGAGGCGTCGCAGATGCGCCGCCACGGCTTCGGAGATCTGCCCCTCGCCGGCGGCGCCGGGCACCAGCGACGGATTGACGGAGTCGATGGCGATCAGGTCGCGCAGCAGGGTGATGGACGGATCCATACGGTTGCGCACCCATAGTATCGTTTACGAATGTCTCTCGAAGGGCGCGTCGTTGCCATCACCGGCGGATCGTCCGGCATCGGGCTCGCCTGCGCCAGGCATCTTGCACGCGCCGGCGTGGCGGTCGTCCTCGGGGCGCGGCGGATCTCGCTGCTCGAAGACACCAGACGTGAGATCCAGGCGGCAGGCGGGCGTGCCGCGATACTGCAGATGGATGTCACCAGCGAGCCCGACGTCGAGGCGCTCGTCGCCATGGCTGCACGCGAGTTCGGCCGGCTCGACATCATGATCTGCAACGCCGGGTTCGGCTACTACGGGGCCATCGACGATACGCCGCCCGACGTCATGCGGCGCATGATGGACGTCAACTACATGGGTACGTACTACGGCGCCCGTGCGGCGCTGCCTCTTTTCCGCGCGCAGAACCACGGCCACCTGCTGTTCATCTCTTCAATCGTCGGCCGCCGCGGCATTCCGTTCATGGGCGGTTACAGCGCGACGAAGGCGGCGCAGGCAGGGCTCGCCGAGTCGTTGAGAGCCGAGTTTTACGGCAGCCCCATTCACGTGACCTGCGTCTACCCCATTTCGACGCCGACCGAATTCGTCGACGCCATGGCGCGTGATTACGGACACGACGTCAGCGGCCTCGGTCCGCAACAGAGCGTTGACGATGTGGCGCGCGCGATCGTGCGATGCATCGAGCGCCCCAGGCCGGAGCTGTATCCCAAGCCGGTCTCCCGCGGGCTCGCCGTCCTCAATGCGCTCGCGCCGGGATTCACCGATGGCTTCGTCCGCAAGTGGGGCCGGCGTCGCGTCACGACCCGCACCTCATGACGCCGCTGTTCGCGCCGGTGCCTGCGGGCGCTTTCCTCATGGGCAGCGACAACGGACAGGACGACGAGCGGCCCATCCATCGAGTCTGGGTCGATGCGTTCGAGATGTCGATTCATCCGGTGACGCGCGCCGGCTATGCACAGTTCATTGAGGCAACCGGGCACGCGGCGCCGAGGGACTGGAACGATCCCCGCCTGACCGGCGACGAACTGCCTGTCGTCGGTGTCAGCTGGCTCGATGCCGCCGCCTATTGCGAGTGGTGCACCGGGCGAGGCGGTCGCCAGCGCCTTCCGAGCGAGGCTGAATGGGAGCGCGCGGCGCGCGGAACGGCGAAAGGCGCGGCGTTTCCCTGGGGCGACGATGTCCCCGAGTGGATTCCGGGCGGGGGACGCGGTCCGCTCCCGGGTCCGTGGCCGGTCACGCTGGGGCCGCCGACCGAGTTCGGGTTGTATGGAATCGCCGCCAACGTGCACGAATGGTGCGCGGACTGGCACGACCGCGGCTATTACGCGACTTCGCCGGAGCGCAATCCGCAAGGGCCGGCGTCCGGGCTGCGGCGCGCGTCGAGAGGCGGCTCATGGAGACACGCGGTCACCATCAGCCGCTGCGCCGCCCGCAGCAAGATCGATCCGTCGTTCCGGTACACCGACTACGGCTTTCGCACCGTGAGGGACGCGACGTGATACCGGGCGGGCTCGACACGGCCGTCGCGGTCGCGCGACGGGTTGACGGGGCGGGGGGCCGCGCCTTGATCGTGGGAGGCTGGGTGCGCGATCGGTTGATGGGCCGCGAGTCGAAGGACATCGACGTCGAAGTGTTCGCCATCGACCCCGCCTCGCTGAAGAATCTCCTCGACGAGTTCGGCAGCGTCAACACCGTGGGCGAGAGCTTCACGGTCTACAAGGTGGCAGGCCTGGATGTCTCGGTGCCGCGTCGCGAGTCGAAAACGGGGCGCGGCCATCGCGGCTTCACGGTGTCGGGCGAACCAGGGTTGCCCATCGACGAAGCGGCGCGGCGCCGCGATTTCACGATCAACGCGATTTCGTGGGATCCGCTGACTGACGAGTATCTCGACCCGTTCGACGGCCGCGGCGATCTCGAGCGCCGCACCCTGCGCGCCGTCGATCCGCGGACGTTCGGCGACGACAGCCTCCGCGTCCTTCGCGCCCTGCAGTTCTCGGCTCGCTTCGAGTTCACGGTGGATGCCGCGACCCGCGCGCTTTGCCGCAGCATCCCGCTCGACGATCTCCCCGCCGAGCGGCTGTGGGGAGAAGTGGAAAAGCTGCTCCTGCGGGCCCGCCAGCCTTCCCGCGGCTTCGCACTCGCGCTCGAGCTGGACGTGATTGCCCGCCTGTTCCCGGAACTCCACGCCCTGGTCGGCTGTCCGCAGGAGCCCGAGTGGCATCCCGAGGGGGACGTCTGGGTGCACACGCTCCTCGTCGTCGACGAGGCCCGCAAGCGGATCGACGATCTCGATTACCCGCAGCAGGTGAGCGTCATGCTCGGCGCCGTCTGCCACGACCTCGGCAAGCCGGCGACGACCGCGATCATCGACGGGCGCATTCGCTCTATCGACCACGAGGAGCAGGGGGTTCCACCCGCGACAGCGCTGCTCGATCGTCTCAACGTCCACTCGCTCCAGGGGTATGACGTCCGCCGCGAGGTGCTCGGCATCGTCGCCAACCACCTCAAGCCGGGCATGTTCGGCGGCGCGCAGCCGCCGGTCGGCGACGGGGCGTTCAGGAGGCTCGCGCAGAAGGTTGATCTGGAGCTGCTCGCGCGCGTCGCGCGCGCCGATTGCGAAGGTCGCGGCGGCGGCTTCGACTGCTCGGCGATGGAATGGTTCGTTCAGCGCGCGCGCGAGCTCGGGGTGCAGCACGCGCCGCCGGAGCCGATGGTGAAAGGGCGTCACCTGATCGCCCTCGGCGTCAAGGCAGGCCCGGCGCTCGGTGACGTGCTGCGCGAGGTTTACGAACGCCAGCTCGATGGCCGCGTCGCGGACTTCGACGCGGCGTTCGCGCTGGCGCGCGGGATCGCCCGCGAGAGAAAGCTATACTGAACGCCATGCCGCGTGCCGCCTGGTGCCTGCTGTTCTGCGTGGCCATCGGCATGCCGGCCGCGGCGCAGCAGAAGGACCCGATTCCACCGTTTGCCGCCGACGTGCGTGGCGCATTTGCGCGGCACAAGGCCGAGCCGAGCGTCGCCACCGACCTGGCCGTCGCGGCCGCAAACCTGCCGTCACGCAGCCGCGGCCTGGTGGGCGGCGCGCACGTCTATCCCCTTCACTCGAGAAAAGTGACGCTCGGTCTCGGCGGAAATATCGTCATCGCCCGCGCCAGCACGGCGCTCGACGTCGTCGACCCCGTCACCAAGGTCACGACGAAGAGCCCCACGGTCCGTCGGCACTTCACCGCGTTCTCACCCGAAGTCTCTCTCAACTTCGGGCATCGCAACGGCTGGAGCTATGTCAGCGGCGGGATGTTCGGCAGGTCGAAGCTGTACGTCGATCGGGCCGATACGCCGTCGACTGCGGCGCCCTACCGCAAGACGCTCAATTATGGCGGCGGCGCCCGGTGGTTCACCGCCGACCACATCGCATTCTCCGTCGATTTCCGCTGGTACTCGGTGGCCGAACAAGCAGCCGCACCCGGAAGGATCACGCAGCCGCGCACGACGCTGCTGGTGCTCAGCGGCGGCGTCGCGCTTAAATAAGCGGTGAGCTTATTTCGTGTGTTGCTTCAAAAAATCGACGGTGAGCGGCCACGCAGCGGCCGCGGCCGTGGCGTTTGCTTCACGAGACGCCTGCCCCTTCAGGAAACCGTGCCCGGCGCCTTCCATCACGTGGCTTTCATAGGGCTTGCCAACCTTCTTCAGTTCCGCCGCCGTGCCTTCCACCGTTGACGTGACCCGCGCATCATCGCCGCCATAGAATCCGATGATCGGCGCCTTGATGCGGTTGAACGTGGACGAGTCCACGACCTGTGCGCCGTCTGCGGTCTTCATCGGCGGCGTCCCGTAATAGACGACGGCTGCGTTCAGGGCCGGCTGCGCGATGGCGTAGTTGAAGCTGGCGCTTCCGCCCCAGCAGAAGCCGATGACGCCGGTCTTGCCATTCGAGGACGGCAACGTCTTGCCGTACGCCATCGCCGCGTCGAGACGCGCCGTAACGTCTTCAGGCGTGAGCGAGCGGATGGTCTGGCCGACGTTGGCGCCGAGATCCTCGGTACCTCCGCCATTCGGTCCCTTCCCCGACAGAAGGTCCGGAACGATCGCGATGAATCCTTCCTTCGCGAGCTGGTCGCCGACCGCGCGGCCCCAGTCCCCCATGCCGCCGATGTCGTGGATGACCAGGACCACGGGCGCGCGATCCTGCCGCTCAGGGTAGACGATGAAGCTCTTGAGCGGCGCTCCCGAGGCCATCTTGATGTCGACCCATTCGCCGTGACGCGGGGACGCTTTCAATCGTGCCGCTGACGCGGCGTTGTCAGGTGGAATCGCCGGATTGTCCGGACGTGCAGGCGCTGCGGCCGGCGGC
>JANPCT010000556.1:0-3280 GCA_031431095.1 Acidobacteriota bacterium
CAGCTCATTCGAAAGACAGGCACATGCATACACGCGACATCTCAGTCGGCGGCCGCACGATTTCCATCGAAACCGGCCGCCTCGCCAAGCAGGCCGATGCTCCGTTGTCATCCGCTCGGGCGACACCATGGTCCTCGTGACCGCGTGCGCGGACTCGAACGCGCGGGAAGGCGTCGATTTCCTGCCGCTCACCTGCGACTACAAGGAGAACTCGTATGCGTCCGGGAGGATTCCCGGCGGGTTCTTCAAGCGCGAAGGCAAGCCGCCCGAAAAAGAAGTGCTCACGAGCCGCCTGATCGATCGCCCGATCCGTCCGCTGTTCCCGGACGGCTGGCGCAACGAGACGCAGATCATCGCCCTCGTCATCTCGGCCGACACGGAGAACGACTCCGACGTGCTCGCGATCACCGGCGCCTCCGCCGCCCTGGCGCTGTCGAGCGTGCCGTTGACCCGCACGATTGCGGGTGTGCGCGTCGGCCACGCCGACGGCGATTTCATCATCAACCCGACGTTCGACCAGCGCAAGCGCAGCACGCTCGACCTCATCGTCGCCGGCAGCAAGGACGGCATCGTCATGGTCGAGGCCGGCGCGAAGGAAGTGCCCGAGGATCAGATGGTCCAGGCGCTCGAGCGCGCGCACGCGGCGATCAAGGACATCTGCGCCGGCATCGATGCGCTCGCCGCGCAGGCCGGCAAGACCAAGCGCCCGGTTCCCGCGCAGAAGGTGTACGCGACGGATCTCGTCGCCGAAGTCGAGGGTAAGGTCCTGGGGCCGCTGAGCGATGCGATGCGGATCAAGGACAAGCTGGAAAACTACGCCACGGTCGACAAGGTGATCAAGGAGTTCGTCACCGCGTATCCCGACGACAACGCGGAGCGGAAGGCGGATGCGAAGACGATCGCCAAGAGCCTGAAGGAAAAAATCCTGCGCGACGAGATCCTTGACCGCGGCCGCCGGCTCGACGGCCGCCGCTTCGACGAGATCCGCAACATCACCATCGAAGTCGGCGTGCTGCCGCGCACCCACGGTTCCTGCCTGTTCACGCGCGGTGAAACCCAGGCGCTGGTCACCGCGACGCTGGGCACGGCGGACGATCAGCAGAAGGTCGAGACCGTCGACGGCGAGACCTGGAAGCGGTTCATGCTCCACTACAACTTCCCGCCGTTCTCGGTCGGCGAGGTCAAGTTCCTGCGCGGGCCCGGACGCCGCGAAATCGGGCACGGCGCGCTCGCCGAACGCTCGCTGCTGCCGATGATGCCGGCGGAGGACTCGTTCCCCTACACGGTCCGTGTCGTCTCGGAGATCCTCGAAAGCAACGGCTCGTCGTCGATGGCGTCGGTCTGCGGCGGATCGCTGGCGATGATGGACGCCGGGGTGCCGCTGAAGGCGCCGGTCGCCGGTGTGGCGATGGGCCTGGTGATGAACGAGGAGACCGGCAAGTACGCGATCCTCTCCGACATCGCCGGGGCCGAGGACCATTACGGCGACATGGACTTCAAGGTCACCGGCACCGCGACGGGGATCACCGCGCTGCAGATGGACATCAAGGTCGGCGGCATCACCACCGAGGTCATGACCAAGGCGCTCGAGCAGGCGCGCCAGGGCCGCATGCACATCCTCGGCAAGATGCAGGAGACGCTGGCCGCGTCGCGCGCGGACGTCTCGACGCATGCGCCGCGCATCATCACGATCAAGATTCCGGTCGACAAGATCCGCGACGTCATCGGACCCGGCGGCAAGATGATCCGCAGCATCATCGAGCGGACCGGCGTCAAGATCGATGTCGAGGACAACGGCACGGTGAACGTGGCGTCCGCCGACGAAGCGTCGGCGATGAAGGCCATCGGCATCATCCAGGAGTTGACCGCGACGCCGGAGCTGAACAAGACCTACATGGGGAAGGTCCAGCGCATCACCGACTTCGGTGCGTTCATTGAGATCATGCCGGGCCTTGACGGTCTCCTCCACGTTTCGGAGATCGCGCATCACCGGGTGAAGGACGTGCGCGACGAGCTGAAGGAAGGGGACTCGGTGATGGTCAAGGTGATCAACATCGACCCGTCCGGTAAGATTCGTCTCAGCCGCAAGGCGCTTATCGCCGCTCCGGAAGGCACACCGGAATCGGGCTCGGGCGGCGGCGATCAGGGTGGACGCGGCCCTCGGCGCGACCGCGAACCGGCGCGCCGCGACTGAGGTCGCAGCGGACCGGCCCCCTCTGAAACAGGCATATGGACGGGTTGGCGGCCATTTCGACCGCTGGCTCGTCTAAACAGCGAGCAGGTCAGGTGCGCCGTTTGCCGGCCCCGTGGACTGTGAGCCGTAAACGGTGACCGAGGGGGGCCCGATGCGCCAGTGGCTGGTTTTCACGACGTTCGCCGCAGCCGCGCTGTTTCTCGTGTCTGCCGCGGCGCAGGACCAGGGGCAGGTGCGCGAGTTCACCGTCTCAGGGGATCACTACAGGTTCTCCCCCGCGGCCCTGGCGGTCAGCAAGAACGACCTGGTGAAGATCACCTTCACCGCGCAGGACATCCCCCACAGCTTCACGATCGACGACTACCGCATCGTCAAACGCGCCGGCTCCGGCCAGTCGGTCACGTTCGAGTTCCGCGCCGATCGCGCCGGGTCGTTCTCCTTCTACTGCAATATTTCGAGCGATGCGAAGTGCCGCGACATGAAGGGCACGCTCACGGTTCGATAGCATCTACAATGCGGGCATGCTCGTAGCCTTCCAGGGCGAACCCGGCGCGTATAGCGAAGCGGCCGCACTCAAGTTCGCGCCCGGCGCGGACGTCCTGCCCTGTCCCAAGTTCGAAGACGTCTTCGCGGCGGTGGCTGACGGCCGCGCCAGCCACGGTATCCTGCCGATGGAAAATTCGATCGGCGGCAGCATCCACCGCAACTACGACCTGCTCATCGATCACGATCTGCCGATCGTCGGCGAAGTCGAGTTGCGGGTGGACCACTGCCTGCTCGGGATGCCCGGAACACCGCTTGCGAACATCACGACCGTCTATTCCCATCCGCAGGCGCTGGCGCAGTGCGAGCAGGCGCTCGCGGCGATGCGCGGGATCGAAGTCGTCGCGGTCTACGACACCGCCGGGGCCGCGAAGATGGTACGCGAGGGCGGCCGCGCGGACGCTGCCGCGGTGGCGTCGCGGCGGGCGGCAGACGTGTTCGGACTCGCCGTCCTGCGCGAATCCATCCAGGACTTCGCCGACAACATCACCCGGTTCTGCGTGATCGCCAAGACGGCCCCGCCCCCGGTGGCACCCGGTGCGG
>JANPCT010000557.1:0-5840 GCA_031431095.1 Acidobacteriota bacterium
CCCCGATCGCCGTCGCGACCTCATGCAGATCGTGGTCGTTCAACGAGGAGACGATGAACACGACGTGCCCTGCGCTGCGGAACGAGGCGACATGAAACCCCTCGCTGACGGTGACGGCGGTCGTGCCATCGGTCGGCGGCCCGATCCCCCAGACGCCCCCGCTCAACTGATCCTGGTCCGTCGCCACGAGCAACGAAACCGGTTCGTCCTTGTAACGCAGGACGATGTGGACGAAGCGCTGGCCCTCGAACACGCACGAATGTCGCGCCATGACACCGAGGGGCCCGCCGCTCAACGTCGTCGTGACGGGTTCGACGCCGACGAGGAGGGCGGTCACGCCGCCAAACCGCTGCGCGGCTTCGGCCAGCGGGATCGGTCGTTCGGCGAGCTTGAAGGTGAGGGCGCAGAATTGGTGGTCGCCCACGGCAGCGCGCAAGAGCGCCGCCAGAGTCGAGGCGGACCATTCACGCAGTCCGACAGCGCTGGCCACCACGACGAGCAGACTCGCGGCAATGGCCATCCAGGCGCGACGCCGGATCCGTGCAGGGCGCCCGCGCGCCGCCTCCATCTGCAGGCGGGCCGTGAGCATCGAGAGAAACTCCGCCCGCGGAGACAGATCGACCGACGTCTCGACGGCGGATCGGATGGCCGCCCGCGTCCGGCGCAACCCGTCGACCTCGGCACGGCAGCCGGGGCACCGTTCGAGGTGGGCGACGATCGCCTGCGTGGTTTCGACCAGCAGTTGCTCGCTCACGAACGCCTCGATCAGCGGACGCACCTCCCGGCACTCCATGGCTAACCTGCTCCTTCTGCCGACGCCAGATCCTCCGGATCGTCGATCTGGACGGTCCGGGACGACGCGAGTTGCTTTCGCAGCAGGGCACGACCGCGATGGAGTCGTGACATGACCGTGCCGATCGGAATCGTCAGCGCGTCAGCGATCTCCTTGTAGGTCAGGCTCTCGACGTCACACAGTAAAATGATGTCCTGATAGGGCTCGGGTATTCCCCGCAGCGCCGCCAGGACATCTTCATCGGTAAGCTCCTGGGGCACGGCGGGCACGAATGGCACGTGCTCGGCGATACGATCGTCCGCGTATTCCACAGCGAGCCGCCGCGTCGCCGCCCGGCGCCGGTTACTGCGCACGTGCTGAAGGATCGTGACCAGCCACGCCCGGCAATTGGTGCCGGCGGTGAAGCGGTGAAACGACTGCAGCGCCTGCACCAGCGCGTCCTGGACCAAATCCTCGGCTTCGCGGCGATCCCGCTCCCACCACATCGCCAACCGGAACAACCGATCGACATGCGGCATCGCCTCCGCCTCAAAGGCAGCCCAGTGTCGGTCCGACGAGCCTTGGTGGCGATCCTGCATCTGAGGGAGAGGCGGTGCGACCGCCGACACGATGATACCAATCCGACCGCCGTTTATTCCCGTGCGCAGTCGGGCACAATTTCGCCGTTCCATCCACCTCGTCCGGGAATAAACCGGCGGTGAGCGGCCATTGGGCAGTCATCGGATCTTGGATTGGGGAGGATGACACATGAGGTACGCGGTGCTTTCGGGAATTCTGATCGGTTCGTGCGGACTGGTGGCGGGGTGCGAGAAGGCACCCCACACGGCCACGGCGCCAAGCGTTGTCGCGGCGGCGGCAGACGGACAGCAACAGGGCGCCCCCGATGCGGCGGGACAGAAGCGGTACCGCGTCACCATCGAGAATCTGACGACGGGTCAGCCGTTCTCGCCTGGTGTGGCAGTGACCCACACGCAGGCCGCGTCGCTCTTCCACGTTGGCTCCCCCGCATCCGCAGGCATCCGCGCGATCGCCGAGGATGGTAACCCCTCGGTCGCGGTGGCGGCGTTGGCGGGTCAGCCGGGGATTGATCAGGTCGTCGAACTCGCCAGCCCCATTCATCGCATCGGCGGCCCTGGCCCCACGACGCTGACCTTCGAGATCGCGGCATCGGCGAACGCCAATCGTCTGTCGCTGGCCGTGATGCTGATCTGCACCAATGACGGTTTTACGGGCCTCGACGGGATCAAGCTGCCCGGCGGCTTCTCGCCCGACGTGTATCCCACCGCCGGCTACGACGCCGGGACTGAAGCCAACAACGAGCAGTTCACTCAGATCGTCGATCCGTGCCAGGCCATCGGACCGGTTGCCGGCCCGCCGCCGATTCCCAACGGCAATGGCCGCGTCGCCACCGCAGGCGTGATCGCGCACCATCCCGGCGTTCAGGGCGGCGCCGATCTGCAGATCGCGCAGCACGGCTGGCGCAATCCGTTTGCGCGGATACGCGTCGAGCGCCTGGAGTAACCTTGCGTGAGAAACATCGTACCCGGTTGCCAAGCCACGTAGACTAAGCTTCTCCTGGCTGAGCCACCCTTGATGGAGGATTGATGACGAAAGAACTGCGCTGCGGGGATTTGATGCCTGGCTGTCCGACGGTGATTGAAGGCAGCGACGACAACGACGTGCTTGCCCAGGCGGCCGAGCACGCGCGCCAGGTTCATCAGATCGGACAGGTCACGCCGGATCTCGAAAAACAGGTGCGCGCGGCGATTCACGAGAAACCATGAAGTCCTGTGAGGAGTCGGGGTCTTCCTCGCGATCCCGTCGTATAGACCCGTGCGTGGCGCGTCAGCTAACTTTTTGATACCGGCGCCAGCGCCGATTTCGGATTCACCGCGTCGGGATCCTTGACCGCAAACTCCTCCGGCTTGGGCTTGGGACCACGGCTCTGCACATAGACGCGCGTGAACTCGGCGCCGAACAACAAAATCTGACACGAGTAGTAGACCCACAGCAACAGGACCATCATCGATCCGGCCGCACCGTATGTGGTGGCAATGTCGCTCTGGCCAAAATAAAAGCCGATCCCCTGTTGACCGACCGTGAACAGCACCGCCGTCACCCCTGCGCCGGTCGTCACATCGCGCCAGCGCAGACGCACGTCTGGCAGAAAACGGAACAGCAGTGCGAACAGACCCGTCGTCACCACCAGCGACACGAGCGTGCTGGCGGCCTTCCATAGCGACGAACTGGCTGGGGAGAGGTCGAAAAGCCAGGCGTTGAGCGCCGCCAGAGCTGCCGTCACCGAGAGCGACACCAGCAGCAGAAAGCCGATCGCGACCACTAGCCCGAACGAGCGCAGCCGATCCATCACGAATGCTCGTAGATGCCCGCTTGGTCTGGGCTTCACCCGCCAGATCGTGTTCAGGGCCACCTGCAGCTCGAGGAAGGCGCCGGTAGCGGCGACGATGAAGGTGATGGCTCCAAGTACTGAGCCGAAGATGCCGGCGCGGCGTTGGCTGGCGCCCTCGAGGAGGCTTTGTACGGCGAGCGCGCCCTCGGGTCCGACGAGATGATCGAGCTGCCCGACGATCTCCCCGCGCACCGCCTCGGCACCAAACACCATCCCCGCGATCGCTGTGGCGACCAGCAGGACCGGCGCGATTGCAAACAGCGTGTAATAGGCGAGCGACGCGCCGAGGCGGGTGCAGTCATCGTCCCACCAGGCCCGGGCTGCAGACCCGATCAGTCGCAGGATCACCGGCTTGCGCATGAATCTTCAGTATGACGCACACGGAATTCCCGGCCGCTGTTCAATTATGAATGGTCGCGCCGGCCGCCGGGCTACCGGCTCGCCGCCGGCGCCATCATCGCGTCGTAGTTCTTCTCGATGAAGTCCTCGACGAGCTTCGACGCCCCGTTCGCCGCGCTGCTCCATTTCATGGTCCCGTAGGCCTCGAAGCGCCACCAGGGCGCCTCGGGCTTCGGCACGCCGAGACGGTACACCGTCGCGCCGAAGCCGCGGAGGCGGTACGTGCGCGGGACGTTGGCGAAGCGCTCGGCCCGGAGCTTCGGGCCGGCCTTCACCAGGAAGCTGATGTAGAACTGGTCGTTGCGCAGGGCCATCAGGCCGCCCGCGCCGCTGGAGGACGAGCGCCGGCCGTTGACCTCGACGATCAGCTGCGCCTCGTCGGCGCTCGATACGACCCGGATCTGGTTCTTCTCGCCCGACATGCCTTCGCCGAGGATCGCCTTGCGGATGTCCTCCGCGGAGTCGGCGAGACCCTCCGACTTGACCTTACGGTAGGCGTAGTCGGCCTGGGCCAGCGCAACCGCCTCCTCGGCGTCGAACATGGGGTCCTGCGCGTCCTGCGGCCAGGCATCGCGCTTCTTGCCGTGCTGCGCCTTCAGGCTCTTCTCGAGATCCTTCCGTTTGGTCTCCGCATCCTTGATGGCCGCGAGGAGCCGCGTCTCGGTCTCCTTGTCTACCTTGTTGACGTCCGCGAGCGGCGCGGCCGTCACGAACACCGTCATGGCCTTGGCGCCCGGCTGCCCGTGCGGGACCCCGGCCGTCACCAACACTCCGCCGAGCACGAGCGAGACGAGACGCATCACATTGCCCTCCATCTGACGTAACAACGCCGGCGCGCGGCCGGGGGTTCTCCGCCCTCTGTTGAAATTGCGCGGTCGCATTCTACGCGACCTCGCTCTGCTGACGCGATCGCCCTTCACTGGACTCTAACGCCTTCACCCCGAGAACAACCTCCTCGACGCTCAGATCATGATTGCGGACGCCAAGCAAGAAGTGACGATGGCAGTGAGACGGTTGGAAGAAGGGGTTCGGCTGGGCCAGCGTGCCAACACCACGGTGCCCCCACTGTCGACCCAAGCGTGCTCGGTCACGTCAAGGTGAAAGGATGGTGGACCTGACCGGGATCGAACCGGTGACCTCCTGAATGCCATTCAGGCGCGCTCCCAACTGCGCTACAGGCCCTCTTGGGGGTAAGGCGAACCCCAATTTTAACATTATTCGCCGCCACGTTGAAAGGTCTCGGCCCTCCACTCGAGTCCTTCGCCGCCTTCGAGTGAAGCCGGCTGGTAAGGCTCTGCATGAGCGGTGCGGTTCAGCGCGCCAGCCCGGGCAACAGGCCGCTGATGCCGCGCCCGAGCAGTCCGAACGCCGTGGCGCTCACCAGGATCCCCATCACGCGCGTGACGATATTGAGCCCGATCGGGCCGATCCGCCGCGCGATCGGCGCCGCCGAACGGAACGTCACCCACATCACCACCGCGGTTCCGACACAGACGCCGGTGATGATGGCCAGATCCGTCAGGCTCGAGAACGTCGTCGCCTGGATGACGACCGTGGTGATCGTTCCGGCGCCGACGGTGCCCGGAATCGCGAGCGGGACGACGGCGAGCGCCTTCCAGTGTTCCTCGGGGACTTCTTCCGCCGACACCTGTTCCGCCGGCGTCAGCTTCAGTTCCTCCACCGTCACCATCCGGATCCCGTAGAGAAGAAGTATCAGGCCGCCCGCTGCCTGTAACATCGCCACGCTGATACCCAGCACCTGCAGCAGCGGCCGGCCGACCCACGCGCAGACGAGCAGGATGACGAGGATCGCCAAGGCGCTCTGGTTCGCCATCCGCCGTTGAATGCCCGGCGCAAACCGGCCCGCCATCGCGGCGAACAGCACCGACGAACTGATCGGATTGACGATCGCCAGCAGCGTCGTCGTGAAGAGGACGATGTCGTGCGGCCGCAAGGGATTCAGTATGGCCGCGGATCGCGTGCGGCGGCGGGAAAAACAAGGCTGGCGTAATCCTCCGGCGTGTCGACGTCGCGCGCGATCCCGGGATCGGGGACCTCGACATCCTCGACCCCGTAGGCGCGCATCACGGCCTTGGCGCCGACCGACACATCCGCCGATCGCAAGGCATCGAACACGTGCCGTTTTAAAACGACGGGATGGCCGTGGCGACCGTCGTGCACGGCGCGGAGGATTGTCGCGGACGACAGAGCGGCACGCGCGATCAGCGTGCGCACGGT